>CAMWTD010000286.1 GCA_947177085.1 uncultured Desulfovibrio sp. | reverse complement strand
TCCTTCTTGCGGAGGATGCGGAATTCAACGCCGAATTTCTCATGGAGCTGCTCACGGACGAGGGCTTCTCCGTGGTGCACGCCAAAAACGGCAAGGAGGCTCTGGAAATTTTCGAGGCCTCGGGCGAGGACGAGTTCGCGGCCATCCTCATGGACATGCAGATGCCCGTCATGGACGGCTGCGAGGCCACGGCGGCCATCCGCGCCCTCAGGCGTCCCGACGCCGAGACCGTGACCATCTATGCCTGCACGGCCAACAGCTTCAAGGAGGACATGGACAAGGCCATGGCCAGCGGCATGGACGACTTCCTCACCAAGCCCATCGACATCAAGGTCTTTTTGCAAAAAATGGCGGCCATCAACTGCGCGCCCGCGGGCGGCGCGAGCAGGGGGAAGGCATGAACAAACGGTGGCTTTTCCCCGCCCGTGCCGCGGCCCGGCTGCTCCTGGCGGTCCTGCTGGCCCTCCTGCTGGCGGCGCTCGGCGCCGGCTGCGAGAACGAGCCGCCGAAGCCCGTGCGCCTCGTCATCAAGACGCCCCTGCAGGAGATGAACAGCGTCAGCAACCCCCATATCCGCGACGCCACGGCCTTTCTCAAGCAGGCCTCTGCCGCCTTTGCGACGCAGTACAAAAAGGCCCCGGTGCTCCCGGACGTCATGACCTTCAACCGCGTGGACGAGGTGCGGGCCGTCCCCGGGAGCTTCGGCACGGAAACCGAGCCGGACATCCTTTTCGGGGCCTTCTTCAACCTCGCGAGCTATGTGGACATGGGGCGCGTCGTGCCGCTGGACGACTTCGTCTCCCCGCTGCTCAGGCCGGACCTGGACCCGCAAAGCCTGGACATCGGCACGCGCGAAGGGCGCGTCTATCTCCTGCCTTTCCTCAACGTGCAGAACATTCTCATCTACAACAAGGAGCTGTTCCGGCGCTGCGGCCTCGAGCGCTTCATCGGCCACGGCCGCGAGATCCAGGACTGGACCCTCCCCGAGTGGCGGGACATCCTCGACACGCTCGCCGCGAAGCTGCCGCACGGCATCTATCCGCTCGCCATTTTTGCCGGGAGCAACGAGGGCGACACCCATATCCTCACCTATTTGCGCGCTTTCGGCGGCAAAATCTTTGACAGCCGGGGCCGCTTCGACTTTCAGGACCCGGCCACGGTGAAGGCGCTCGCCTGGCTGCAGGAGGGCGTGCGGCGCGGCTGGTTCCCCCCGCATCCGGAAAACCTGGAAATGAAGGATTGCAGGGAGCTGTTCGCCAACGGCCAGCTTGCCATCTCCATATTCAACAACAGCAACGGCGCACTTGCGGGGCGTCTGGACGAGTACGGCTTTGTCAACTTCCCGGGCGGGGTGGCCACGACCTTTTACAGGGGCTTCGCGGTGCTCGACAACGGCGACCCGGCGAAGGTGCAGGCCGCCAAGGACTTTCTCGCCTACCTCTATGCCCATGATGAATGGCGCGACCTTTCCGCGGGCAATATCCCGGCGAGCAGGCGCACCCTCGCCAAATACCGCGACCAGATCCCCATGATCGACGAACTGGAGCGCAATGCGGCCAACGTGGTCAACTTCACCAACAAGAGCCCCAACTGGCAGGGCCGGGCGGATTCGTTCCGCAGCGTGTTCTGGCCCAATATCAACAAGTTGCTGGCGCTCAAGGTCACGCCGGAACAGTGCGCCGCGGCCCTCGACCGCGCCTGCAACGCCGCGCTGGAACAGGGGCTTAAACTGCAAAAACTGCATCCGTAAAAGGGCGGCAACGCCCCCCGGGAGGGAAAGATGCGGAGAGGATTGCTGCTTGCGCTCCTCGCGGGCGCGTTGTTATGGGGCTTGCCCGCTGGGGGCCATGCCGCGGAGCAATATACGGTCATCAAAAACGGCGAGATCCCCTCCCAGGCGGGCAAGGGCGACACCTTCACCGGCACGGTGCGGCGCGAGCATTTTTTCCGTCCCACCGAGGACGCGCCCTATGGCGTCTCCCTCGTGACCTTTGACCCTGGCGCGCGCACCTACTGGCACACGCATCCCCTCGGGCAGCGGCTCATCGTCACCCAGGGCTCGGGCCTTACGGGCACGGCGGACGGCAAGGTGTGGGAGATCAAGGCCGGCGACGTGGTCTGGTGTCCGCCGGGCGTGAAGCACTGGCACGGGGCCTCGCCCGCCACGGCCATGCAGCATCTTGCCATCCACGGCATGAAGGACGGCAAGATGGCGGACTGGATGGAAGAGGTCACGGACGAGCAGTATGCGGGCAGGAGATAGCCCCTTGCGATTGGCTTGCGCTGATGACGCGATGATGCCTCTGTACTGCTCGTGCGTAACGCCGAAATTATCCGTCAAAAACGGCCTTGCTCCAGCCGTTGCGACGAAGGAAGCTACGGATGGAGACAGCAGTCGGTTAGCGCGTCAGCAAGTCAACGAAACCGCTGTCGCTATCCGTAAGCAGGCAGACCCTGCTAACGGCTACCGCTTTGCTGCTTGCTGCGTCAGAGAAAAATTTCCTTGGT
>CAMWTD010000285.1 GCA_947177085.1 uncultured Desulfovibrio sp. | reverse complement strand
CCGGGCGCGGGGCATCGGCCTTATCCTGCGCGAGCTCGGCTTTACCATCGACGTGCTGCATGATAGGGTTCGCGCGCGCTTCCAGAAATATCCCAAGCTCGAGATCTGTTCCCGCCTTGACCAGCTCGGTCGCCTGCTCATCATGACGCGCCAGATGGACATGCTCATGGTCAGCGAGGCGGCCGTCCAGGCCTTTGCCGCCAACTTCCTCAACGGGGAATACCACTAGGGCCGCGGCGCACGCCCGCGGCCGCCCGGGGTTTTTCCATGCACCGTTCCCTGCTTGCCATCTTCGGCCCCACCCGCTTCATCGGCCCGCAAAAGGCCCCCAAACGCTGGGACCAGCCGGGGCATGTGCCGCAAAAACTGCTCTCCCGCGACTTTCTCCTGCTCTTTCTCATGGCCATGTGCAGCAACAGCTACATCGCCGTGTACTACTGTTTCGAGCAATGGATGCAGGGCCTCGGCATCGAGCCGCAGTGGCGCGGCATCCTGCTTTCCTCGCTCTTCGCCATGATCCTCATCTTCCGGCCGCTTACGAGCGTCTTCATGCTCAGGCGCAGCAAGCTCGGGGCCATGGTGGTCTCGCTCGTCGTCATGAGCCTCGTCATGCTGGTCTATCCCTATGTGACGCCCGGCGACGCGGTCAGCACCATCCTCTGCCTGCGGCTGGTGCAGGGCATAGCGCTCGCCGTCTTTTCCTGCTGCACGGTTGCCGTGCTCGTGGACTGCATCCCGCCGGGGCAAAGCGCGCGCGGTTTCGCCCTCTTTTCCCTGACCATGCTTTTGCCGTATTCCATCATCCCGGCGGTGTCCGAAAGCCTTATCCCGCTGCT
The DNA here is from genome assembly GCA_947177085.1 of uncultured Desulfovibrio sp. Classification (GTDB taxonomy): domain Bacteria; phylum Desulfobacterota; class Desulfovibrionia; order Desulfovibrionales; family Desulfovibrionaceae; genus Desulfovibrio. Next base: position 1,680 of record CAMWTD010000285.1, on the reverse strand, counting down.
CGGCGGCGAGGCGCGCCTGTTCGCCGCCACCACGGTGCTTGGCATCCCCTCCTTCGTCATGGTGGGCCTTCTGGCGAAGCGCCTGCGCACGCCCGAGGTGCCCCCGCAAAGCGGCATGTCCCGCAGGGAGCTGTGGCACGCCATCACCCATTCGGGCCTCGCCTTTGTCAACCTTTCCTGCCTCGCCTTCAGCATCACCACGGTCATCGCCATCTTTTTCATGAAGGGCCTGTGCGGCGTCACCGGCGCGCACCCGGCGTGGTTCTTCAGCACCTACACCATCACCATCATCCTCGTGCGGCTCTTCGGCAGCCACCATCTCGACACGCTGCCGCGCTACCGCGTGACCACGCTGTGCGCGGCCGTGCTCTCGCTCTGCGTGCTCGGGCTCGCCTGGGGGCCCTTGTGGAGCTTCCTGCCGCTCGCCTGTATCTACGGCCTGAGCCTGGGCGTGCTTTATCCGCTGCTGGCGGCCGCGGTCTATGACCGCTCCACCCCGGAGATGCGCTCGGTGAATTCCAATGTGATGATGGCCACCTTCGACGCCAGCGGGATGCTGGCCCCGATCATCGGCGGCCTTGTGATGCAGGCGGGCTGCGGCTATCAGGGGGTGTTCACGGCGGGGGCCGTGAGCGTGGCCTGTTGCGGCCTGTTCATGATCATCGACCGCGCGCGGGTGCTGCGGGCCGACGCCGCCCGGCGGGGGACGCGGGCGGGATAAGGGCGCGGGCCTACTCGTCCCCCACTTTCAGGGCGGCGAGGAAGGCCTCCTGCGGCAATTCCACATTGCCCATGCGCTTCATGCGCTTCTTGCCTTCCTTCTGCTTTTCCAGGAGCTTGCGCTTGCGGGTGATGTCGCCGCCGTAGCACTTGGCGGTGACATCCTTGCGAAAGGCCGAGACCGTTTCGCGGGCGATGATCTTCTGGCCGATGGCGGCCTGGATGGCCACCTGGAAAAGCTGGCGCGGGATGGTGCGCTTGAGCTTGAGCGCGAGGCCCCGGCCATAGGGATAGGCGCGCTCGCGGTGCACGATGACGGCGAGCGCGTCCACGGGCTCGCCGTTGAGCAGGATGTCGAGGCGCACGAGGTCAGACGGGCGGTAGTCCACGGGCTCGTAATCCATGGAGGCGTAGCCCCGCGTCACGGACTTGAGCCGGTCGAAAAAGTCGTAGACGATTTCGGCGAAGGGCAGCTCGTAGGTCACCACCACGCGGTTGGCGGCGAGGTAGTGAAGGTTCTTCTGCTCCCCGCGCTTCTCCTCGCAGAGCTTCATCACATTGCCCACGTATTCGTTGGGCACGTGGATGTCCATGCGCACATAGGGCTCGTAGAGCGCGCGGATCTTGGAGGGGTCGGGCAGGCGGCTCGGGTTGTCGATCTCCAGGGTCTGGCCGTCCGTGGTCTCCACCTTGTAGATGACCGAGGGCGCGGTGGCGATGAGGCCCACCTCGAACTCGCGCTCCAGCCGCTCCTGGATGATCTCCATGTGCAGCAGGCCCAGAAAGCCGCAGCGGAAGCCGAAGCCCAGCGCCTGCGAGGTCTCGGGCTCGAAGCTGAAGGCCGCGTCGTTGAGCTGGAGCTTTTCCAGCGCGGCCTTGAGGTTTTCGTACTCGTCCGACTCCGTGGGGTAGAGCCCGCAGAAGACCACGGGCTTGACCTCCTTGAAGCCGGGCACGGGC
>CAMWTD010000284.1 GCA_947177085.1 uncultured Desulfovibrio sp. | reverse complement strand
GGCAAGGCCCGGGAGCGCAGGCGCGTCCAGGAGCGCCAGCTTGAGGGCGAAAACGTGCAGGTGGAGCGCGTGCAGCGGCCGCGCCGTCCCGCCGCGCCCAAGCCGCAGCCCAAAGCCCCGGCGCTGGAGCTCATCCCCGACGCGGAGATGCCGAGCCTGCCCGGCGGCAGGCCGAGCCCCTTCGGCCCGCGCGAGGAACAGACGGCCCCGGCGCGCCCGAGCCCCTTCGGGCCGAGGGAGGCGACCGCCCCCGAAGCTGCGCGGCCCGCGGAAGCCTCCGAGGCTTCTGAGGCGGCTCCGGCCCCCGCGGGAAGCCCCGCGCCAGAAGCGACAGCGCCCACGACCGCCCCGACGCCGGAGCCGGCCCCCGCGCCGGAGCCGAAAGCCGAGCCCGCGCCGGAGGCAAAGCCCGAAGCCGCCACGCCTTCTGAAAACACCGCGCCCGCGCGTGAACCGGCCCTGCTCCCGGGGGGCAGGCCGAGCCCCTTCGGGCCACGCAACTGAGGATATATCAAGGATTCCCGCTCGCCGCCCGGCGGGCGGGGCATGCCGGGCCCACGCCGCCCGGCCCACAAAGGAGGCTCTCATGGCTGACATTACGGTTACCGAGCACCTTCTCCTGCACCAGAAACGGTCGCCCCACGCCACGGGCCAGTTCACCGGCCTGCTCTATGACCTCATCCTCTCCGGCAAGTCCATCGCCCGGCGCATCAACAAGGCGGGCCTGCTGGACATTCTCGGGGGGACCGGCGAAGTGAATGTCCAGGGCGAGGATGTCCAGAAAATGGATTCCATCGCCAACCGCATCATGATTTACCGCATGGAGCGCTGCGGCGCGCTTTGCGCCATGAGCTCCGAAGAGGAGGCCGAGCTCATCCGCGTCGGGCCCGAATTCCCGCGCGGCGACTATATCCTCATCTTCGACCCGCTGGACGGCTCTTCCAATATCGACATCAATGTGGATGTGGGCACCATTTTCTCCATCCTGCGCCGCCCCGCGGGCAACACGGGCGAAGTGACGGTGGAGGAAGTGCTCCAGCCCGGCATCCAGCAGGTGGGCGCTGGCTATATCCTCTACGGGCCCTCCACCATGCTGGTGCTCACCACGGGCCAGGGCGTGCACGGCTTCACGCTGGACCCGGGCGTGGGCGAGTTCCTCCTCTCCCATCCGGACATGCAAATCCCCGAACAGGGCTATATCTATTCCGTCAACGAAGGCTACTGGCGTTACTGGGACCAGCCCACGCGCGAGGTGGTCAAGTGGTTCCACAACTGCGAGAGCCCGGACGGCAAGCCCTATTCCGCGCGCTATGTGGGCGCGCTGGTGGCGGATTTCCACCGCACCCTGCTGCGCGGCGGCATCTACATGTATCCCGCGGACCAGCGCAAGCCCGACGGCAAGCTGCGCATGTTGTGCGAGGCCAATCCGCTGGCCTTCCTTGCCGAACAGGCGGGCGGCAGGGCGAGCGACGGGCGGCATCGCATCCTTGAAAAGAAGCCGGACCGCCTGCACGCGCGCACGCCGCTCTTCATCGGCTCGCGCAAGGATGTGGAGGCCGTGGAGCGCATCTACGCCGAGCAATCCTAGCGAACAGGCCGCGTTTTCGTCGTTTTCGCGCCCCTTCCCGGCTGCCGCGCCGGGAAGGGGCCAACCCCGCCCCACCTTCACGGCAGGCCATGCTCGTTCTCGGCATAGAAAGTTCCTGTGATGAAACGGCGCTCGCCCTTGTGGCCGATGGCCGTCCCCTCGCCTCCGTGCTGGCGAGCCAGGCGGACATCCATGCCCTTTTCGGGGGCGTGGTTCCGGAGCTGGCGTCGCGCGAGCATTACCGCTACATGGGCCCGCTCTTTGACGAGCTCATGCGCCGCGCGAGGCTCGAGCCCCGCGCGCTGGACCTCGTGTGCGCGGCGCGCGGCCCGGGCCTTCTGGGCAGCCTGCTCGTGGGCGTGGCCTTCGCCAAGGCGCTGGCCCTGGGCCTCGGAGTGCCCTTTTTGGGAATCGACCACCTCCATGCGCATCTTTTGGCCGCCGGCATCGACCATGAGCTGCCCTTTCCCTGCATGGGGCTCCTCGTTTCCGGCGGTCACACCCATATCTACCGCGTGGAATCCCCCTCGCGCTTTATCACCCTGGGGCGCACTCTCGACGACGCCGCCGGGGAGGCCTTCGACAAGGCGGCCAAGCTGGCCGGGCTGCCCTATCCCGGGGGCGCGCTCCTCGACAGCCTCGCGCGAAGCGGGGACCCTTGCGCCGTGGCGCTGCCCCGGCCCTATCTCGACAATGCCAACCTGGATTTCAGCTTCAGCGGCCTCAAGACCGCCGCGGCCCTCTGGCTGGAAAAAAGCTGTCCCGACGCGTGGCCGAAGCCGCTGCCCCGCGCGGAGGCCGCGCCGCAGGCGCTGCGCGATTTCTGCGCCGCCTTTAACGAAGCGGTGGTGGACACCCTCTGCGCCAAGGTGGAGCGCGCCTTGCGGCAAAACCCGGACATCAGCGCGCTCATTGTGGCGGGGGGTGTGGCCGCCAATTCCCTCCTGCGGGAGCGCATGGCAGGGCTCATGCGCCGCCGCGGCGGCG
>CAMWTD010000283.1 GCA_947177085.1 uncultured Desulfovibrio sp. | reverse complement strand
GCTACGGCCGACCGCCCCGAGCGGCATGGCCTTGACGGGGCCGAGCTGCTCGCGGGAAAGCTCCCCGAAGCATGCCTTGCGGCCATTCGCGCCCATAACGGCGAAATGACCGGCTGCGCCCCGGCAAGCCGCCTTGATTACGCCCTGCGCTGCGGCGAGACAGTCACCGGCCTCATCAGCGCCGCGGCGCGGATGCGGCCCACCGGCCTTGAAGGCATGGAGCCCAAAAGCATCAAGAAAAAGATGAAGGACAAGGCCTTTGCCGCTTCGGTGAATCGCGACAATATCCGCCAATGCGCCGAAGCCGGGCTGGAACTGGACGCCTTCCTCGCGCTCGCCATCGCGGCCATGGCCGCACAGGCCGCGGAAGCTGCCGCCGCCCCGGGCGCGTGAACGTAGCCAGCCGCTTGGGGCGCATCCGCCGGCGGCCCAAACAACATTAAAGTTTTACTTCAACGACAAGCAACGCTGCGTCAGTATCTGCGAGGAATCTCATGGAAAAATGCGCGCTCGACACGGCCATTTCCACCCTGGGCCCCTGCAAGCTGGAGTCGCACCTGCCCTATCGCACCTGGGCCGACAATAAAAAAATCCAGGTGGTCATCGACGGCGAACTGGACGACAGCGGGAGCGAGCCCTGCCGCGCCTCCTTCGAGGCGGCTGGCCCGAGGCAGAAGCTCTATTTTGACTCTTCGCGCGCCAAGTGCGCCATCGTGACCTGCGGCGGCCTCTGCCCGGGCATCAACGACGTCATCCGCGCTATTGTCATGGAGGCGCACCACGCCTATCATGTGCCTTCCATTCTCGGCATCCGCTACGGTCTTGAGGGCTTTATTCCCAAGTACGGCCATGCGCCCATGGAGCTGACGCCGTCGAAGGTGGCCGACATCCACCTGTTCGGGGGCACCATCCTCGGCTCCTCACGGGGGCCGCAGCCCGCGGACCAGATCGTGGACACCCTCGAGCGCAGCAATGTCAACGCGCTCTTTGTCATCGGCGGCGACGGAACCATGAAGGCGGCCATGGCCATCAGCGCCGAGGTGCGCAAGCGCGGCCTCAAGATTTCGGTCATCGGCATCCCCAAGACCATTGACAACGACATCAACTACATCCCCCAGTCTTTCGGCTTCGAGACGGCGGTCTGCAAGGCCACGGAAGCCATCGAGTGCGCGCATACCGAAGCCTGCGGCACGCCCAACGGCATCGGCCTTGTAAAGCTCATGGGGCGCGAGTCCGGCTTCATTGCCGCGCAGGCCACGCTGGCGCTCAAGGAAGTGAACTTCGTCCTCATCCCCGAAGCGCCCTTCAGCCTGGAGGGCCCGGGCGGGCTGCTCCCCGCCGTGGAGGAGCGCCTGCGCGACAGGGGCCACTGCGTCATCGTCACCGCCGAGGGCGCTGGGCAACACCTGCTCGCGCACCATACGGAAACGGACGCCTCGGGCAACCGCGTGCTTGGCAACGTGGCGGACCTTTTGAAAATGGAGCTTTCGCGCTACCTGAGGGAGCACAAGCTGCCCCATTCCATCAAGTACATCGACCCGAGCTATATCATCCGCTCGGTCCCGGCACAGGCCGCGGACAAAGTGTATTGCGGCTTTCTCGGGCAATATGCCGTCCATGCGGCCATGGCCGGGCGCACGGACATGGTGGTCGCCAAGATCCAGGAGCGCTATGTCCACCTGCCGCTCCAGCTCGTCACGCGCACCCGGCGCAGGCTGAACATTTATTCCGACCTGTGGCGCGCCGTCCTGGAGTCCACGGGCCAGGGGATACTCAAAGGGATGCTGCCCCCGGCATGAACCCGCGGGAAAGCGCCGGACTCTGCCGGATACAGGCCTCCGCGGGCTCGGGAAAAACCTGGGAGCTGACGCGGCGCTTTCTGGAGCGCCTGGCGGCCTGCGGACGTGATGGGGGCCGAGCGTCGGCGGCCTGTGCGCTGGCCCCCCACGCCGGACGGAGCTGGGGCGACATCATCGCCGTCACCTTCACCAATGCCGCTGCCGCTGAAATGCGGGAGCGCGTGCTCAGACGGCTGAAGGAAGTGGCGCTGGGCGCAAGCGACGAGGGAGTGCCCTTTGCCCCCGACGAGGCCAAGCATTGGGTCGACGCCATCCTGCGGGACATGAGTTCTCTCAATATCCGCACCATCGACAGCCTGCTTCACCTCATCGTCCGCTCTTCCGCCCTCGATCTGGGGCTGCCCCCCGATTTTGAGCCCGCCTTTGCCACGGACGAGGCGCTGACGCCCTATTATGATCTCGTGCTGGACCGCGCCTGGCGTGAAGATGCAGCCATGCGCGACCTTGTGCGCTCCGCCTGCCGGGCTCTTGCCGCACGCAAGGACAGCAAGGGCTTTCTGGTGGGCGACAAGTTGCGCAAGCCGTTGCGGCTCGTCATCGACGATGTGCTGCGCGGGCGTCTGGACGGCCTTTCGTCCGAAGAAGAAATTAAAGAAGCACTTGAACTTTCCCAAAATGCCGTGCGCGCCGCGGCCCAAAAGCTGCTGGCGGACGCGGAAATGGCGGGCGTCACCTGGAAGGTGCACGCCCGCAATGCCGTGACGGCCATTGCGGCCGG
>CAMWTD010000282.1 GCA_947177085.1 uncultured Desulfovibrio sp. | reverse complement strand
CCTGCGCGCCCTCTTGCGCGAGAGCAATTATCAGTACAACCCGGCGGTCATCCGCGCCATCGCCCGCATCGGGCGCGCCATGGGCGAGCACGACTTCATCGGGGCTGGCGGCGAGGGCAAGGCGGATGTGCCGCTGGAGGAACGTCTGTACCGCAACATGGAAACCGGAAAATAAGGAGGAAGGACCATGACGAAGCAGAAGGGGCTCGTGGCCACGCTGGCCGAGCTGGAGGACTTTTACAAGGGTGAGCCGGCCGGGGATGTCATCGAGCTCATGAACCAGACCAATGACATCCTCTCCGACGTGCAGTGGATGGAATCCAACCAGTCCGACGGGCATCTCACGCGCATCCGCACCGGGCTCCCCGAGGTGTACTGGCGCAGGCTCTATCAGGGCACGCCGCCGTCCAAGTCGCAGTGGAGCCAGGTCAAGGAGCAGTGCGGCATGCTCGAGGCCCGCATGGAACTGGACCTCGCCGAGATCGAGCTCTACGGCGACAAGGCCAGGGCCTTCCGGCTCTCCGAGGCGCTGGCCTTTGCCGAGTCCATGCGGCAGAAGGTGGCGCGCACGCTCTTCTATGGCGACAGCAATGTGAACCCCGACGAGTTCAACGGCCTTGCCATGCGCTATCCCGGCAAGACCAGCCCGCATGTGCTCGACGCCGGGGGCACGGGCAGCAAGTGCACCTCGGCGTGGCTCGTCTGCTGGGGGAGCAACACCTGCCACGGGCTCTATCCCAAGGGCAGCACGGGCGGCCTCAAGAACAAGGACCTTGGCGAGTACATGACCACCGACGAGGCCGGCCGCAAGTTCCAGTGCGTGGGCGACCTCTACACCTGGCGCTGCGGCCTCGCCGTGCGCGACTGGCGCGCCGTGGTGCGGCTGGCCAACATCGACAGTTCCAAGCTCATGCTGCGCAAGGGCGAGACCGGCTTTGTGGATCTTCAGGCCCTCACCGTGCGCGCCAAGAACATGATGCCCGAGAACATGCGCGGGCAGGCCGTGTGGTACGTCAATCAGGATGTGCTCACGGCGCTCGAGCTCCAGTCCACCGACGCGGGCAATGTCCACCTCACCTATGGCGAGTATTTCGCCTCCAAGTCCGTCCCGGCCCTGCACGGCCGGCCCATCCGCCAGTGCGACGTCATCACCAGCACCGAAAAGGCCCTGGCCTAGCCAGGGGGGAGGAGTGCCATGATCATTGATTCCCAGCTTGTGTTTCTGGACGGCGAGGACATCAGCGAGGCGACCACGGGCAAGGCCGTGGGCCTCACGTCCTTTCTCAAGCCCGGCCGCGAGGAGCCCATTCCCCTCTGCATCAGGATGACGGAGGCGGCGGCGGGGGGGACGAGCATCGACCTCACGCTCCAGGAAAGCGACAGCGAGGACGGGACCTTTACCGCTGTTCCCGGCGCGTCCCTCACCGTGGCGCTGGCCGACCTTGGCGCGGGCGCGCGCCTCGGCTGGCGCTGGCTGCCCGCGGCGGTGGAAAAGCCCTGGGTGCGCCTTTCCGTCACGCCCACGGGCACCTTCACCGCCGGGAAGATCTTCGCGGCCCTGACGCGGGAGGATGCCCTGCCCTATGCGGCCGGCATGCACATCGACGGCGGCGTGGCCCAGGGCTAGCGGAACACGGGCCCCGGCCTGTCCACGCGGCGGGCCGGGGCCGGGAGGGGCGGCATGGCATCCACCGCGGGCAAGGTCGACATTTTCAACATGGCCCTGGGCTTTGTGGGCACGCGCACCGTGGCCTCCGGCGTGGAGCGCACCCCGGAAGCCATCCAGTGCAATCTTTACTGGGACAGGGCGCGGCGCGCCGCCTTGCGGGACTATCCCTGGAGCTTTGCCACGCGCCGCGTGGAGCTCGCGCGAAAGCCGCTCCCCGAGGTGTATGCCGGCGTCTGGCGCTATGCCTGTGCGCTCCCCGACGGCTGCCTCAAGGTGCAGCGCCTCGGGCAGGATACGGAGCCGGGGCGGCGCACCCCCTTTGCCATCGAGAGCGACGCGGCCGGCCTGATGCTGCTCTGCGACGTGGCGTCGGCCATCGCGGTCTGCACCTTTGACGTGACGGAAGTGGCGCGCTTTGACGAGCTCTTCGTGCTCTGCATGGCACGCAGGCTGGCCTGCCTCGTGGCTGTGCCGCTGCTCAAGAACAATCCGGGCAAGGTGCAGGAGCTGGAACAGCTCTATCAGATGGCGCTTCCCCAGAGTCAGGGGCAGGACGCCAGCGAGCGCCGCCTGGGAGAAAGCCCGGATGCATGGCTTCAGGCAAGGGAGGCCTGGTGATGCTGGAATCCACCATCAGCAAGAATGTCTTTCTCGGCGACGGCACGGCAACGGCCTTCCCCTTCAACTTCCGGGTGTGGGACACGGGCCAGCTTCTGGTGGTGCTCACGAGCCCGGCCGGGGAAACGTCAACGGCCACGGGCTGGAGCGCGGAACTCACGGAAAGCGGCGGCACGCTGACCTATCTGCACAACGGCGCGCCGCTCCCAGAGGGGTGGAAGCTCGCCATCGTGCGTGACATGCCCTTTGTGCAGGAAGTGGACCTCATCACCGGCACGCGCTTTGACCCGG
>CAMWTD010000281.1 GCA_947177085.1 uncultured Desulfovibrio sp. | reverse complement strand
AAGAGCGCGATGCTCACGGGCAGATCGTTGAAATTGCCCCAGATGCGCAGGCGCGCCAGCGCCAGAAAAACGTCATCGGTGAAGAAGAACCAGATGGCCTGCTCGTGCTCCTCGCCCACGAGCATCCCGCCATAATTGAGCAGCGTCTGGTTCACCGCCTGGGGAAGATTTCCCTGCCAGCACACCCAGAGCACATGGCCCATGGTGCTCATGTGGACATCCTTGCCCTCGGGCAAGCGCGCCAGAAGTTGCGATAACTGCGCCATGAAACATCCTTTCCCGGCAAAATGGCCCGGCACGCCCCGGGGGAAGCGGGCCGCACGCGGCGTCCCATCCACTGGAGGGTGCTTCCACCCTACCAGAATCCGGCCTGGAATTCAAAACCGCCCACACCCGGCTGCCGGTCGCTCTGTATGACCCAATACATGCAAAAAAAGTGCCCGTGAGAACGGCTTCCTGTTGCCCCCGCGGGCGTCTGGCCGCCGCTTCGCAAAGGGCGCCCCAGAGCTTGCCACGACCCTGCGCCGGGCTTACAAGGAAGGGCATGGAGACAAATCTTGTCGACCTGCACACCCATTCCACCGCCTCCGACGGTACGGACACCCCCGCCGGGCTCGTGGCGCGCGCGCGCGAGCTCGGCCTTGCGGCCATCGCCCTCACGGATCACGATACCCTTGGCGGACTTGAGGAAGGGGAGGAAGCGGCACGGGGACTGGGGATCAACTTCATCCGCGGCTGCGAGATTTCCACACGCTCGGACGCAGGCGAGCATCACATCCTCGGGCTCTGGGTTCCCCGCGAAAGCGCGCCCCTGAAGAATTGGCTCGAAGCCGTGCGCCAGCGCCGCAACGAGCGCAATGCCGAGATGGTGGCGCGGCTGCGCGCCCTCGGGTTTGCCATCACCCTTGAGGAGGTCCGCGACCGCGCCCAGGGCAGCGTGGGGCGGCCGCACATGGCCGCGCTCCTCGTGGAAAAGGGCTATGCGCGGGATACGAACGCGGCCTTCCGCGACTTTCTCGGCATCAGGGGGAAGGCCTTTGTGCCCAAGCGCGTGCCCCCCCCGGAAGAGGCTGTGCGCGTCCTGACTGAAGTGGGCGCTACGGCCGTGCTCGCGCATCCCTTCCTCACCGCCCCGGCCCCGGAAATGGTGGAGGCGCTGACGCGCCGCCTTGCGGGCAACGGGCTTGACGCCATCGAGGCCTGGCACACCAGCCACTCGGAGGCCCATACCCGGGAATGTGTTGATCTTGCCGCGCGGCTCGACCTCGGCCTTTCCGGCGGCTCCGACTACCACGGCGTCAACAAGCCAGGCATCCAGCCGGGTACGGGCTATGGCGGCCTGCGCGTTCCCATGACCGTGCTCGAGGCCCTCAAGAAGCGTCGGCGCGCCCGGGGGCTGCCATGCTGAGGTTTTGCCCGCTTCCCCCGCTCTCCCTGGCCGGCCGGCCGGCGGCCGCGCTTCGCCTCATTGCCGCCTTGCTCGCCCTGCTCTGTCTCGGCCTCGGCGCGTCCGGCGCCGCCGCCCGGGCGGATGCACCCGCGGCCGTCACCGCCGCCCCCGCTGCCGTATCCGCTCCGCCCCTCGAACACATGCTGGGGGCCATGCTCATGCTCGGCTTCCGGGGCGCGGAACTTGCCCCAGGCGATCCCTTTCTTGCCGCCATCGCCAGCGGCCGCGTCGGCAATGTCATCCTCTTTGACCGGGACGTCACATCCGGCGGCGAGCGCAATATCCGCTCGCCCGAGCAGGTGAAGCGGCTCACCAAAACCTTGCGCGCGGCCGCGCCCGGGCCCATCTTCATCGCCGTGGACCAGGAGGGGGGCCAGGTGCGTCGCCTCAAGCCGCAAAAGGGTTTCCTCGACCTGCCGGCGGCACAGCGCCTTGGCCAGGGCAGCATCCCCGAAACGCGCGAGACCGCCGAGCGCCTCGGCGAGGAGCTGGCCGGGCTCGGCATCAATGTGGACATGGCCCCTGTAGCCGATGTGGACAGTAATCCGCTCAATCCCGCCATCGGGCGACTCGGGCGCGCCTTCAGTTCCGATGCCGCCATCGTGGCGACGCATGCGCTGGCCTTCGGGCAGGGCCTCGCGGCCCGCGGGATCGTCCCGGTGCTCAAGCATTTTCCCGGGCAGGGCTGCGCCAGGGAGGATTCACACCTGGGCCTCACGGACATCAGCCAATGCTGGGACGCCGCAACGGACCTGCTCCCCTATGCGGAGATCTTTCGCGCGGGCTGGCCCGGCATGGTCATGCCCGGGCATCTCTTCCACGCGCGCCTGGACCCGGAGCTTCCGGCCACGCTCTCGCGCATGGTGGTGACGGGCCTTTTGCGGCAGGGCCTTGGCTGGCAGGGCGTGGTCATCAGCGACGACATGCAGATGAAGGCCATCTCCGGCCGCTACGGACTGCGCGACGCCATGCTGCTGGCCGTGCGCGCCGGGGTGGACATCTTGCTTTACGGCAACAACCTTGAGTGGGAGGAAGACCTTCCCGAAAAGGTCTTTGCAGCCTTGCGCGGCCTTGTGGAAGATGGCAGCATATCCGTGGAACGCATCAAAAAATCGTGGGAGCGCATTTCCG
>CAMWTD010000280.1 GCA_947177085.1 uncultured Desulfovibrio sp. | reverse complement strand
CTCCATTCGCGGTCGAAGTTGACGAACTCCGCGCGCGAAGGGCCCAGGCTCGGCCCGCGCACGGCGAAGATGTCCGCCGGGTCAAGGCGGTAGAAGGCGCAGAAACGGGCAACGCCGCTCGCCGGGAAGTCGCAACGGTTTCCCCGCCAACCCACATGCAGGGCTGCCACATGTCGGCCGCTTCGGTGGGCCAGCAGCAGGGGCTGGCAATCGGCGGTCTTGATGAGCAGGCCCTTGCCGGGTGTGGAGGTGGTCATTCCGTCCGCTTCGGGAGAGTGCTCCATGCGGTAGGCGGGGAGGGCGGAAGCCTCGGGCGCGAAGGGCTCCTCCACAAGGGCGTCGCCGTGCGCCTGGCGCACCTCGGCCCAGGTGTCGAGACCCCGGGATCGCAACGCGTCAAGCAGGGCCGCGCGCGCGGCGACAGTGGCGGCGGGGTCATCGCCGGCATTGAAGGAGATGTTGCCGCCGGACCACGGAACCGGGGGAATGCCCCCGGGAGCGGCCGGCGCGCGCCCCTGGAAGGCGCACCACACGCCCGGCACGGCGGGAAAGCGGAACCATGTCAGCGAGATGTCCAGAAGAGTTCTCCTTCCGTGCAGAGGCCGTCCACGGGCCGGTCCCACGTGGCGCAAGGCACGGCCCCTACCACCTGAAAGCCGAAGCTGAAGCCGAGCGCCGGGCAGGGCGCGCCCGCGCGGGACGCCAGCGCCGCAAGAAAACGATCATAAAAACCGCCGCCATAGCCCATGCGTCCCCCCCGGCGGTCAAAGGCGACGCCCGGCACGAGCATGAGCCGCGGGCTGAAGGCCGCGTCCCCGGGCTCTGCGCCGGGGAGCTCCGGCCGTGGTTCCACAAGGCCGAAGGCTCCGGAGCAAAGGTCCCGCGGGCCACGGCAGCGCACAAACTCCATCCGGCCCCGCTCACCGGGGCGCACCCGCGGGAGCCACACCTCGCGGCCGCCGGCCCAGGCCTCGCGCAGCAAAAGGGCCGTGGCGAGCTCGTCCCGCACGCCCACATAGAGGGCGACGCTCGCGGCATCGCGCCAGCAGGGCGCGGCCAGGAGGCGCTCCTGCGCGGCCTTGGCGCGTTGCGCCGCTTCCTCCGAGGCTTGGGCGCGCCGCAGGGCGAGCATGTGGCGGCGCAGGCCCTCCCGGAACTTTGCGGCCGAGACAGGGCATTCGGCCCCCGGCGCAAGGCTGGCGGCGGGCATGGCCTTTCCTTCCGTCAAGAGTTGTGGCACAGTGGAAAAAGAGCGGCAACAGCCCGGCGCGCGGCATCGCGCCGGCGCGGCTCCATCCTCACCAGCATAGCAAAGGACAGCATCCATGCCAAGCACGGAAGGCTCCAACACAACGCAGGCGCAGCAAGCCGCCGCTTCCGGCGGGGAAGCGCGCAAGGATTATCTCTGGATTGTGGTGGGCGACATCCATGACGCGCCGGAGAATTTCGCCGAGATTCCCGAACTCGCGCAGGCGGACGGCGTCATCGTCACCGGGGACCTCACCGTCACCGGGGGCGTGCGCCAGGCCGAGGCCGTCATGAAGGCCCTTGCCGCTCCGGGCCTGCCCGTCCTCGCGCAGATCGGCAACATGGACCGGCCCGAGGTGGACGCGTGGCTCAGCGAAAAGGGCTGCAACCTGCATACCCAGGTGCGCGAGCTTGCGCCGGGCCTCGCCGTTTTCGGGGTGGGGGCCTCCACCTTCACGCCCTTCGGCACGCCGAGCGAGTTTCCCGAGTCGGCCTTCGCCGCGTGGCTCGAGGCGGCGTGGCGCACGGCGCGGGCCTTCCCGCACACGGTGCTCATTTCGCACAATCCGCCCAAAGACACGGCGTGCGACGTCATCCCCGGGGATGTGCACGTGGGTTCCACGGCGGTGCGCGAATTTGTGGAGGAGGCCCAGCCCGACATGTGCCTGTGTGGGCACATTCACGAGGCCCGCGCCGTGGACCGCATCGGCCGCACCATCATCGCCAATCCCGGGGCGCTGGCCCAGGGGGGCTATCTCGTGCTCCGCTCCAACGACGGGCGGCTCTCGGTGGAGCTGCGCGTGCTGGAGGGCAAGGCATGATGGACTGGTCGCGCAAGCGCTGCGTGGTGCTGGACATGGACGGCACCGTCTACCTCGGCCATATCCCCATTCCCGGCGCCGTGGACTTCATCCGGCGGCACTGGGACGATCTCGACTTTTACTTCCTGAGCAACAATACCTCCAAGTCGCCGCAGACCTATGTGGACAAGCTCAACGGCATGGGCATTCCGGCGCGGCTTGAGCTCTTGCTCTCGCCGGTGACGCCGCTGGTGGATTTTTTGCGGAAAAACGGCATCGGCCGCGCCTATGCCGTGGGCAATCGCGACTTCCAGCGGGATTTGCTCGGCCGCATGCCGGAGCTCACGCTGGGCGAGGAGGGCGCGCAGGCCGTCATCCTGGCCTACGACACGGAACTCACGTATGAAAAGCTGGCGCGCTCGGCGCTCTTGCTGCAAAAGCCCGGGGTGCTCTTCCTGGCGACGCACCCGGACCTCGTCTGCCCCTCGCCCGAGGGGCCGCTCCCCGATGTGGGGAGCATGATCGAGCTCTAC
>CAMWTD010000279.1 GCA_947177085.1 uncultured Desulfovibrio sp. | reverse complement strand
TAACTAACTGCTGTCTTCATCCGTAGCTTCCTTCGTCGCAACGGCTGAAGCAAGGGAGAGAAAAATTTCCGCAGGGAGTGTACTTAAGTACTCGGCCAAGGAAATTTTTCTCTGACGCAGCAAGCAGCAAAGCGGTAGCCGTTAGCAGGCTTTGCCTGCTTACGGCTAGCGACAGCGGCATCGTTGGTTGACATTTGCGGTAACTTGCTGCTGTCTTCATCCGTAGCTTCCTGCGTCGCAACGGCTGAAGCAAGGCTCTTTTTGACGGATAATTTCGGCATTACGGATGCGGCACAGCACCAACACGAAAGCACAGTGCGCACTCAGTATAGATTGCTCAGCACTTCCGCTTCGTCCTCCATGTTGTAGCAATGCTCCGCCGCCGGAAAGCTGCCGTCGCGCACGGCCTCGGCATAGCTCGTGAAGGCCGTGCGCATGGCCTCCCCTACCTCGCCGAAGCGTCGCACGAACTTGGGCGCGACCCGGTCGAACATGCCCAGCATGTCCTGCCACACCAGCACCTGCCCGTCGCAGTCGGGCCCGGCGCCGATGCCGATGGTGGGGATTTCAAGCTCGCTCGTGATGCGGGCGGCAAGCGCCGCGGGCACGCACTCGAGCACCAGGGCGAAGGCCCCGGCGTCCTGCACGGCGCGCGCGTCGTCCAGCAGTTTTTGCGCCGCGCCCATGCTCTTGCCCTGCACCTTGTAGCCGCCGAGCGCGTTCACCGATTGCGGCGTGAGCCCCAGATGCCCCATGACCGGGATGGAAGCGCGCGTAAGCGCGCGGATTTCCGGGGCGAAGTCCGCGCCGCCCTCCAGCTTGACTGCCTGGGCGCGGCCCTCCTTCACGAGGCGTCCGGCATTGCGCAGGGTGTCCTCCACGCCGCATTGCGAGCTCATGAAGGGCATGTCGCACACGACAAGCGGGGTGCTCGCGCCGCGCGCCACGGCCGCCGAGTGGCGCACCATGTCCTCCACGGTGACGGGGAGGGTGTCCGGGTAGCCGAGCATGACCATGCCCAGCGAATCGCCCACCAGAAGGGCGTCGATGCCGCTCTGGTCCATGAGTCGCGCGATGGTGTAGTCATAGGCCGTGAGCATGGTGAGTTTTTTCTGGCCCTTGGCCTCGCGGAAGCTCGTGGTGGTCATCTTTTTCATTGCGCTTCTCCTTCGCTTGTTTCCGTGTCCTTGCGGCTGGCCAGCGCCATGAGCAAATGCGTGAGCCGCGCGGCCGTGTAGTCCGCATGGTGCAGCCCGGGGATGGGCGCGAGCTCCACCACGTCGAGCCCGATGACTTCGTGGCCGTGGATGCAGCGCTCGAGGATGAACTCGGTCTCCTTCCAGGTGAGGCCGCCGGGCGAGGGCGTGCCCGTGGCCGGCATGAGCGCCGGGTCGAGCCCGTCAACATCGAAGCTGATATAGATGCGCCGAGGGAAGCCCTCGGGCAGCGGCTGCTCGGGCAGGCCCACGCGGGCGAGGAAATAGGCGTCATAGTGGGTCACGTCATAGCGCTTGCGCACTTCCACTTCTTCCCGGCTGATTTCGCGCACGGCGAACTGCACGAGCGGCAGGCCGAGGTCGGCCACGGCCCGGCGCATGACGCTGGCGTGCGAATAGGGGTCGCCCTGGTATTCGTCGCGCAGGTCGGCGTGGGCGTCGAACTGGACGACCCCGAAAGTCTCGCCGCGCTCGTGGGCGGCGCGGGCCAGCGCGCGCAGGGCCCCCAGGGTGACGGTGTGCTCGCCCCCGAGGATGACCGGCACGGCCCCAGCGGCAATGGCCTTGTCCACCGCCTTTTCGATGCGGCCGAGCACGGCCTCGGGATGGCCGGAAACGTCCACGGCCGGGGCGGTATAAATTCCTGACTCGCCCGGGGCCATGCCGTTTTCGAGGCCCTCGAGCTGCTGCGAGGCCGCAAGGATGGCCGACGGCCCCTTGGCCGTGCCGCCACCGTAGGAGACGCTGCGCTCCAGCGGCACGGGGATCACATGAAAGCCCGCCCTTCCGGGCGCGGCGGGGGGATATTCCGAGGCGAGGAAGGCGTCGCTCATGTTCAAACTCCTTGAAGCGGCCCGGCTGGAGCGGGGATCGAGCCCCGGAAGTATCGGCCGCCTTTGTCACCCGCCATTGTCGCCCATCCGGGGCGAAACGGCAATGCCCGCGGTGGGCGGCCGGAGAAAAATCCCGCATCAGGAGTCGGGAACCAAAAAACGGCCCGCCGGGGATGCGGGCCGTTCTATTTGGAGGAGGCTGTCAGCAAAAGAAAGGAAGGTACTCAGGATATTGCAACCGTCATGCCAAGCGGAGTTTACTGCTAACATGAGGATATTGTTTTAAAAATTTAGCTAGGCCGCCGCACCAACCGTAAAAAAAATTAAACAGTGGCCGGCCCGCGGCTCCGTTTCAGGAATGGCTTTGTAAAAATTCTTGTCCGCTCCCTTATTGCGGGCCCGCGCCCTCTGCGGCGGCGCGTCCCTGCGAGGCCACGGCCAGCTTTTCCGCAAGCTCGCGCGCGCCGGGCGTCTCCCGCCACTGGGCGAAGAGGCTGCGCCAGGCCCCGAATTCCTGAAAGCCCTGGTCGAGCTGGGCCTCGTGCAGTTG
>CAMWTD010000278.1 GCA_947177085.1 uncultured Desulfovibrio sp. | reverse complement strand
CCCCCGCCCCGGGCGCGGCTGCGGCAACGGCGCCCGTCGCGGGCACTTCGGCCGGGGCCCCGGCGGCGCAGGGGAGCCAGCCCACCAGCCGGGCGGAGGCCCTGCTCGCCCAGGCCCGCAGGGCAGCCGCCGAGCGCAACCGGACGGCGCAGGCGACGTCCCAGGCCGGCGCGCAGGCCACGGCGCAACCGGGCGCGACTGCTCCCGCCGCTTCGGGCTCCCAGCCGGCCGCCGCTGCTCCGGGCCCCAAGGGCCGGATGATCGATCCCGCCGCCGCGCCGACGCCCATCCCGGCCCCCGCTCCGCGCGCTGCCGCGCCGGCACAGCGTCCGGCCGCAGCAACGGCGAGCGCCGGGGCCTCGGGCAGCGTGGGACGCCCCGTGGCCGGTCCTTCCGGCTCGTTGGCGTCGCAGCCCGCCGCAAGCCCCACGGCACTGCCGCCCCTTGATCTTCCTCCCACGACGCTCCCCGCAGCGACCCCGGCTGCCGCGCCACAGCCAGCGACGAGCCAGCCGGCCGCCGCACCCCGGACAAACGCCGTCACCGGAGCTGCCAACACTGTGCCCGTGCCCGCCATCCCCGCCTCCAGCCTTGCGCTTCCGCCCGAACATCCTGGCCTGCCGCCCGTGGGCCAGCCGCAGGCGTCCGAGCCCGGCGCGCCCCAAAAGGCCCTCGCCAGCCCCGCCACGCCGCAGGTCGCAAGTCCCGCGCCCACGGCCCGGGCTGCCTCCCCACAGGGCGAGGAAGCCGCCTACAAGGCGGCGCTCAACGCCACCCTGGCCGGGAGGACGGATGAGGGCCTGCGCCTTTTCCATGACTTCCTTCAGGAATATCCCCACGGGCGCTACGCCGCCAATGCCGACTACTGGATCGGCGAGGGCCTCTATGCCCAGGGCAAGTACCCTGAGGCGCTGGCCCAGTTCCAGAAGGTGAATGACGCCTACCCGCAGCATCACAAGAACGCGGACGCCCTGCTCAAGGCCGGCATGACCATGAGCCGCCTCGGCGACAGGACGGCTGCGGCGGAAAAGTACCGGACGCTGATGACGCAATTCCCCAACTCAGACGCGGCCCGCCGCGCCCGGGCCATGGGGGTGGCGCGCTGAGCGGCGACCGGCAGGAGCGGCCACAAGGCGAGTGCCCCCGCCGCTTCTCGGCCATGAGCGAGGAGGAGCGCGCCGAATATTGGGCAACGCTCGCCCTGCGGCATTGCCGGGGCATCGGGGCGCGCTCCCGCGCGCGCCTGCTCCGCTTTTTCGGCTCCGCCTATGCGGCGGTTCATAAACCGGCGGACTGGCCCCGCGCGGGGCTCAACAAGCGCCAGGCCGCGGAGCTCACGAGCGAAGCCTGGCGCGCCGGAGCCCGCGGGGAATGGGACGGCGCACGCGCCCTTGACCCGATTGTCCTCCTCTGGCGAGATACTGCCTTTCCCGGGCTCTTGCGCGAGATTCCCGATGCTCCCGCCCTCCTCTACCTGCATGGCGACGCCTCGCTGCTGCGCGCCCCGGCCATCGCCGTGGTGGGCTCCCGGCGCGCCGGGGATCATGCCCTCGAGGTAGCGGCCCACATGGCGCGCCGCCTCGCCAGTTGCGGCATAGCCGTCATTTCCGGCATGGCCCAGGGCATCGACAGCGTGGCCCACGCCGCCGCGCTGAACCATGTGGGCCGGAGCATCGGCGTGCTCGGTACGGGCATCGACCGCCTCTATCCCCGCTCGGGCGTGGAACTTTTCCGGCGCATGGGCGAGGAGGGCTTGCTCATTTCCGAATTTGCGCCAGGCACGCCTCCGCTTGCCGACAACTTTCCCATCCGCAACCGCATCATCAGCGGCCTGTCGCTCGGGGTGGTGGTCGTGGAGGCGGCGAGCCGCTCGGGCAGCCTCATCACGGCGCGCATGGCCCTTGAGCAAAACCGCGAGGTCTTTGCCGTGCCCGGTCCCGCGCTGGACGCCCAGTGCGCGGGCTGCCAGGAACTTGTGCGCCAGGGGGCGCGGCCGGTCTTCACCGTTGAGGACATCCTGCGCGACCTGGCGGAGGCGCTGCGCCCCTACAGCATCACGGAGGCGAGCCTCTCCCCCGAGCCGGAGCCGCAGGACCCTGCCGCGCCCTCCCCGCAGCCGGACGTGGCCACCCCGCAGAACCCGCTTCCGCGAGCGCCACAGCCGCGCACTGCCGGGCCCCCGCTGGCGTCCCCGTGCCCGCCGCCCACGCCGGCTGCCTGCAAGGCCGCGGAGTCGCTCGCCGCATCGGGCCCCAGGGAGCGGCTGCTCGCCCAACTGCGCCTCAAGGGCGCGCTCCACATCGACACGCTGGCGCAGGAACTGGAGCTGCCCGTGGCACAGCTCAACGCTCTGCTTGTGGGCCTCGAGATCCTCGGCACGGTGCGCCGCCTCCCCGGGGCTCGCTATGAGGCCGTATCGTGAAGCGTTCCGACCCGCGCCCGGCGGTTCCCGTGCGGGCGCGAACCGACGCCGCTGCCGCGCCCACTGCCGCCGCGACCCGGCTCGCGGCAGATTTTCTCAGTTGGCTCGAGGTTGAGCGGGGCGCTCCTGCCCCCCCGCGCAACGCCTATGCGGCGGACCTTGCCCCCCTTGTGCGCGCCCTGGCCGCGCGGGGTGTGGATGTGGGGGGGCCCG
>CAMWTD010000277.1 GCA_947177085.1 uncultured Desulfovibrio sp. | reverse complement strand
ATCTCGCGGCGGCTGGCCTTCTGGCTGCAGTCCCTGGCCGCGTTGACCTTGGCGATGACGCGGCCGGGGCCGAAGATGGGCTGGAGAAGCTCCTCGATGCGGCGCTCAAGGTTGCGCTGCACGGAAAGGCGGTGCTCCATCTGGGTGGTGCTGATGCCCGCGAGCGTGTCTTCCTCGGGCTCGTAGAGCACCTTGCCGCCGTTGTCGGTGATGGAGACGTGGTTCTTGTCCAGGCCCTCCACCGCCATGACCACCATGTTGAGGATGGCCTGGATCTCTTTCTGGTCCGGCTTCATGCTGGGCTTGTTGAGCTTGAGCACCACCGAGGCGGACGGGTCCTGCCGCTCCTCCACAAAGAGGCTGCGCTTGGGGATGACAAGGTGCACGCGCGCGCTCTCCACGCTGGGGAACTCGCTGATGGTGCGCGAGAGCTCGCCCTGGAGCGCGCGGGTATAGTTGATTTTCTGCACGAAATCCGTCTGGCCGACCTTGACCTTGTCGAAGATCTCGAAGCCGATGCCCTGGCCCACCAGGCCGCCTTCGCCGGCGATCTTGATGCGCTGGTCATAGACCACGTCCTGCGGCACGAGGATGGTGGTTCCGTTGTCCGCAAGCTGGTAGGGCGTCTTGTCGGCCTGGAGCGCCTTGACCACGGAGCTCGCGTCCTCGGGCCCGAGGTTGGAGTAGAGCACCTTGTACTCCACCCGCCCGGCCCAGAGCGAGAGCCCGATGGCGCAGGCCACCAGGGCCACCGCGCCGCCGGCCACGGCGATGCGCTGGATCATGTTCAGCCGGGCCCAGAGACCCTTGAGATTGTCAACGAGATTGGTGATGAACGTCGGCATGGCGATTCCCCTCATTCCTTGCGCCCCTCTGGCGCAATCGTATGATGCGAGGGGATTAGCAAAGGCCGTGCCAGTGTATTTTCATCAAATATGCTTTGTTGTTAGGTGAAACTTTTGCGCCAGATTCAAAAAACTGACGCAAAAAGCCAGTCCCCGCGGGACACGCGCGGAGACCGGCTTTTTGAGGGAGCATGCGGCCCAGGGAGGGGTGGCCTAGAACTGCATGCGCGAAATTTCCTTGTAGGCCTCGAGCACCTTGCCGCGCACCGCGCTCGTGAGCTTCATGGCCATGCTCGACTTCTGCATGGAGATCATGAGCTCGTGCACGTTCTGGCTGCGGCCGGAGGCGAAGTCGTCGATGGCCTGGTCCTTGGCGTTCTGGAGTTCGTTGACGCGGTTGAGCGAGCTCGTCACCGTGTTGGTGAAGCTGTTCTGCGGCGTTACCGGGATGTGCTCCTGCTCGGGATAGCGGATGAAGTCCGCCTGGGCGCCGAAGTTCTCGGGCTTGTCCACGCGGTCGCGCAAAAGGGACTGGTCGAGGGTGCGCGAGAAGAGCGTCTGCTTGCCGACAGCCTGCCCCTGCTTGAGGGAGCTGTCCACCTTGTTGAAGTGCTGGAGCGCTTCGGTATACGCCCTCATGCCCGCTGCCTGAATGCTCATTTTCTGCTCCGTGTGTCCGTCGTGTGCTCTGTCAAAAATCCGTTACGCCTTGCCGATCTCGAGGGCCTTGTTGAACATGCCCTTGATGGCCTCGACAGTGGTGACGTTGGCCTCGTAGTTGCGCTGCGCGGTCATGAGGTTGGCCATTTCCTCCACCACGTTGATGTCCGGGTAGGAGACATAGCCCTCGGCGTTGGCGTCCGGATGCCCGGGCTCGTAGACCTGCTTGAGGGGGCGCTTGTCCTGCGTCACGCCGAGGATGCGCACGCCCTTGAGCTCGCGGTCCAGCGCGGAGCGCATGTGCACGGAGAAGGGGTCGTCCACGTCGGTGGCCACCTGCACCACGGTGCGCCGGCGGTAGGGGCCGCCGTGCGGGGTGCGCGTGGTCTTGGCGTTGGCCAGGTTCATGGCGATGGTATTGATGCGCGTACGGTCCGCGGTGAGGCCCGAGGCGCTGATGTCCATGGCGGTGAGAAAATCCATGATGTACTCCCGAAAATTCCTGCCCGAAAATGAAGCCCCGCGCGGGCTAGACCTGCTTGCCGTCCTGGATGACGGTGGAGAGGGCCTCGAAATTCTTGGCCATCACCTGGGTGAGCGCCGTGTACTGGAGCTGGTTCTTGGCGTGCTTGGCCATTTCCTTGTCCAGGTGGACGCGGTCCTCGCCGTGGATCTGGCGCGGCTTGAACTGCTTGGACCATTCGGGCCCGAAGTTGTCCGGGTTGAAGGCCGCGGGCATATGGCCCTGGCTCGTGATGGACATGCGGCCGCGCATATCGAGGCCGAGGGCGCTTTGCAGCTCCTTCTCGAAGGCGATCTCGCGCGGCTTGTAGTTGGGCGTCTCCACGTTGGCAAGATTGCTCATGATGACGTTCTGCCGCTGGAGCTGCATGTCCATCACGCGGCCCACAAGACCGATCTGGCTGTTGAACATGGATTTCATGACGCCTCCCGCATGTCCCGGCCTTTGCCGGCATGACTTCGCTGTGTGCCCTCCTTTAGCAAGCACTGTTCCATACCTGAAAAAGTTTATGTTTTCAGTTGGATGGAAGCGATTTTTCTGCGGCAGCGCGGGGCCTGGGCGCCAGGCTGCGCGGTTTTTTGACAGGCGCCCCGGAGAAGGCGGGGGGAGAGCGGGATGCGGGGATGCGAAAAGCCCCGGG
>CAMWTD010000276.1 GCA_947177085.1 uncultured Desulfovibrio sp. | reverse complement strand
TGCATCATGGAAGCCGATGCCCCCTGCCCCCCGTGCCCGATTCCAGCGCCTTGAGCGGAACGGCCACAGCTTTACGCTTGAGCTGTGGCCCAAGCCCGGTGCGGGGATCCTCCTCTTCTACCCGGGCACAATGCTCTCCCCCCGGCACTACCGCACCTTTCTCGCGGCTTTGTGGGAAGCGGGCCTTGCCGTGGCGGCTTTGCATCTGGAGGGGCATGGCGTCAATCCGCACAGGGGCGGCTTCACCTTCACTTCGCTTCTCGATGACGGCATTCTCGCCGAGCGCTGGCTGCACGAGGCCGGGTTGGGGCCGGTGGCCGTGTGCGGGCACAGCCAGGGGGGCATCCTTGCCGTGGCCCATGCCGCCGTCTCGGTCACACTCACAGCCGCTTTCGCCATCTGCGCCATTTTGCCGCACATGCCCCGCGCCATCGAGCTCACGCGCTTTGCGCCTTTTGCCCGCCAGCGGGACTGGCTTGAGCGCGCCATCGTGCGCCTCGGGCGCGCCCTTCCGTGGCTGCCAGTTCCTCTGGTCGCCTATCTTTCCCTTGGGCGGGTACTCGCCGGGCACGGCGAGCTGCACATGGCGAGGGGCGGGAGCAGGCGCACCTATCCACTGGGTTTTCTGGCAAGCCTTTTCAGCGCGCGCATCGGAACCAAGCTGCACTGTCCCTTCACTCTCTACAATGCCCGCGACGACGCCCTGTTCACGCCGTCCCTCGCGCTTGAGTTCTTCAATGAGATCCACGCGCCGCAAAAGACGCTTGTCTGGCTCCCCGACGGCGGTCATCTCGCGCCCATGACGCCCGGCCGGGCGTCCTTTATGGCGCGGGACGCGGCCGCGGCGTGCGCGGGCCTGGGCATGACGGTGCGGCTCGAAGCGCGCGACAACTGAGACACCAGCACGGAGGCACTGTTATGGACTATGCGGGCGCGCTCGTGGGCTTGGGCAATCCCGGGAACAGGTATGCAGGAACGCGGCATAACTGCGGCTTCGCCTTTGTGGACTTCGTGCTCGAAAAGGCGCAGGTGGACGGCCACGCCGAGGCGCTCAACGGCGCAAAATTCCAGTGTGATTTGTGGCGCTTCAGGATGCCGGGCCTGGCGGGCCAATGGCTTGCGGCCAAACCCCTGACCATGATGAACGCCAGCGGCCGCTCTGCGCAGCCGCTGCTCGCCTGGCACAGGCTGGATCCCCGGCGTCTCATCGTGGCCCATGACGAGCTCGACATCCCGGCAGGCGAACTGCGCTACAAGGTGGGCGGAGGCAATGCCGGGCACAATGGCCTCGCCTCCATCTGCGGGCAACTCGGCAACGGGGATTTCGGGCGTCTGCGCATCGGCATCGGACGCCCCCCGCATAAAGGCGACGTCATCAACTGGGTACTGGGCCGCCCGGATGCGGAAGACGCCTCGCGCATTGCCGCCGCCATGCCCGACGCGCTCGAGGTGTTTCTGGCCGCCGCTGCCGGGGATACTGCCAAGGCGGCGCGGCTCGCGCGCGCGGCGGGTCGCGACGCCGCCTGAGGAAAAGAAAAAAACGCCCTCCCCGCTGGACACTCATGCCCGAATGGGCTATAGGTTAACCACAGTCGTATTTTGGCCCCTTTGCGCAACCCTGTTCTTGTCCCTGCCTCCCCCCCACGGGAATCGGCCACCCGGGCGCAGCCGGAATGCCGTCCGCAGTGATGAACCAAATTCACAACCTGCGTAGTTGCGCCGCAAAGCGCATGGAAGGCATATGTTCGCACCGGACAAGCTCGTGGTGTATCCGGCACAGGGCGTGGGCAGGATAGAGCGCATCGACCACAAGGACATCGGCGGCGTTGCCTGCGAATTTTACATCGTGCGCATCCGGGCCAACAATATCACCCTCATGGTCCCGGTGCATAATGCGGTCAATGTGGGCCTCAGGCCGCTCATCACGCGCAAGGAGGCAAGCCGCATCCTTGACATGCTCCGTACCGACCGCGAACGCACCGTCTTTACAGGGCAGAACTGGAACCGCCGCTTCCGGGAATATTCCGAGCGCCTGAAAAGCCCGGAGCTTGCCGTGGTGGCCGATGTGCTGCGCGAGCTTCTGCTCATCGGGCGAACCAAGGAGCTCTCCTTCGGGGAGCGCCGCCTCCTCGAGCAGGCCATGAGCCTTGTGGGCGGGGAGCTCGCCGAGGTGCTCGGCCTCGCCACGGACGACCTGCGCGAGGAGCTCTTTGCCCTCTATGCGGCGCAGCCCGCCGCCGACGCGCAAGTCAAGAGCGCCTGAACGGCTTCTTGGACCACCGGTCCAGCCAGACCCGCCGCTTTTGCCTGTTGCGCCTTTTTGCGTTCCCTTGACCTGCCGGCGTGAGCGCCTCTCCTTCTGGAGGACGCCGGAACGGCGCGGCTTCGTTCAGCTTTTGGGGAAATATTTGCTTTTTTTCTTGCCATTTGTGCAGGAATCCCCTAGTCTTGCTGCCGCACGTCACTTGCAGAAATCCACCCCGCCCCCTTGCCCCTCCGGGCTTCCGTCCGGCATGAAAATCCCATGCCTTCACCGTTGTTTGAAACCCTGACTACCTGTATGCGCAAGAAAAAAACCACACCCGCCCTTATCACCGACAATGGCCTGAGCCTCACGGACCTGAAAACCCGCAGCATGCAAGAGCTCATGGAGCTCGCGGAGCAATACGAGATCGAGAATGCCAGCTC
>CAMWTD010000275.1 GCA_947177085.1 uncultured Desulfovibrio sp. | reverse complement strand
TTGATGTCCGCAATTCCGAGGCCGGCCGGCGTGGCGCGTACCCGGTCAACCGTGCCCGTGAGCGTGAGGCCGATGTCCGTGAGGGTGAGATTTTCGCAGGTGGCTTCCACGGCCACATATTCCTGCCGGGGCGCAATCTCCCGGCAGTACAGCCCGTGCAGCGGCAGGGCCATGCGCTCCGCCTCGGCGGCGGAAGTGTCCTCCCAGTCCACATCCTCGCGCGGATGCTGTAAGGCATCCACAACGGCCCCGGCGGTCTCGTCCGCCGAAAGAGGATTGCCGTCAAGGCGGCTCTGGTCAAAGAGCGCCGTGCCCGCGTGGACGGCCGTGCCAAGCTGCGCCGCGGCGGAGCGGGGCAGCCCGAGCCCTTTGATGTGCTTCGCCTCCCATCGTGCCGGGCAGTCGAAAAGCTCGCCCAGGGAGGAGGCTCGGATGGGGATGGGGGTGGGCATCGGCGACCTCCTTATCCTGCTCTCCGCCCGTTCTTGCAGGGCGAAGGCGGTGCCGTGCGCGCGCCGCTGCGGGACTGATTGCGATACAGGCGGCACGACCAGCACAGCGTCCGCCCCGGCTCGGCGTCCTCCCGGCCACAGTCCTGGCAGGTGCCGTGCGCGGCCAAAAGCTCGCGGCGCTTACGGTTGTATTCCGAAATCTGGTGGATGCGCGCGGCCTTGCGCCGGAGCATGGCCTGCATTTTCTCGATGGCGCGTTCTGCGCGCTGGCGCACCTCGGCATGGTCATGGCCCTTAAATTTTCTGCACGTTCCGTCCGGCATCACGACCGTGCCAATCACCCGGGGCAGCTTTGCTCGCGGGGGCCTGTACTCACGAATCACGGCCATGCCACTACCTCCAGAAAGTTGAGGGCCGCCAGCGCGAGAACAACGCCGACGGCCCCTATCCAGCCGCGCCAGTTGGTGCGCGGGGAAAGCTCATGCCGCCACATGGGAAACGCGCTTCAGCGCCCCCGGGTCAAGCTGCATGACGGGCAGGCCGTCGTTTTCGTGCTCGGCCTCATGCTCGAAGGCGAGGAAATCCGCCGCCGGGCGGAAGGCATCCTCGTGGAAGCGGCAGTGCCCGCGTTCCCCCATCATGGGCAGGCAGTCGCCCGCATCGGCCTCCACCGCATTGACCTTGCAGGGCGCGTATTCCCGGTGAAAGACGAGCTTGCCCTGCTGGTAGACGGGCAACTGTACGGCGTTGGCGAGGTCCCAGTGGGCGCAATTCAGGCAGATGGCGTGTTCGTTCATGGTGTGCTCCTCTCGGGCTTGTTTTCGGGCAATAAAAAAGGCCCCGGTTGCCCGGGGCCTCGAAGTGTTGGGTGGAGGTCCGTTCAGTTGGACTTGCGCGTCAGGTAGCGCCCGACCGCATACAAGACAACGGCAAAAGCAACCACAAAGGCGATACCCGTCATGAAGGTCATCTTGCGCTCCTGATTTTGAGGCCCAAGGCGGCGAGAAAACACACCATGCAACCCACAATGCCGCCCATCATATGCTCAGGCTGGAACAGCCCGACAATCAGGCAGCCGACACTCGCCTTGTCCAGCCAGCCGGCAAAGAAATCAACTGCCGCCATGCGCTGTTTGTCGTTCATAAACCCTCCACCTACCATAAGCATCTTTTGCCCGCCTGCCAACCCGTGCGGGGTTTTGGTTCACGGCTCCGGGCCACATCTTTCAGCGTCCATCCTTGCCTCTGGCCCTCGGCGGCCTGTTGGGGTTCCCCCCGTTGGCAAGGACAGAATAGTAAATAATTTACTACATGTCAATATTTCAGCAAATTATTTTCTAAAAATTATTTTCTTCAATCGTGCTCTACCTGATTCCATATTAAGAGAAGTTCCTGTGCCGGATTTTTACCGAGGGCAAGGCAAAGCGAGCAAAAATCCCCGAGCCGCAAGCGTAGGTTTTTCTTGCTGGCGGTCTTTGCGTTCCAGAGAGCATGAACCTTTGACCACGGGTTCGGGCTGTCCGGGAACGCTTTTTGACCTAGTTCGGCTTCAGTCATCCCAGCTTCTTTTCTGGCCGTCAACAGGAAATCCAGTGCGGCTTTTTCAATGGCAATGATGTTGGCCTCCTTCATGCTCGCGCCTCCTTTTCCGGCTAGAATAGCACAAAAAAATTACTGCGCGGGCATTTTCTGGTTTTTGTTGACTTAGAAAATAATTTACTATATTCCTCAAGTCAAGCGATGCGGCTATCCGTTCGCCCCGCTCATTGACAACCGACCCCTGCGAACCATCCAAGCCGGCGCGGCCACGGGTTGCTCCCGCCCTAGCTGTGAGGATGATGAGGGAAACGCGCTTGGACGGCATAAAGACCAGGGCGCGAAACCTGCCTTCACGCAATAAAAAAGGCCCTCCGGGGAACCGAAGGGCCGTGGAATGTGCGAAGGGGCGCGGCTATTTGATGCTGCCGCGCTTGATGCCGATAAAGACGTAGGCGGCGAAAACCGCTCCTACCAAGGCAATGATGAGGACGCCGATATTCATTTGTCACCTCGCATCTGGTGAATCTTCCAGCCCACCCAGGTAAGGGCGGCTCCGACGATTGCGGCCCCCCAGCTCGCCGGGGAAATAACCACACCGATCATGCAGCCCGCACCAAATGTCAAAAACCATGTTTCCCAGTATTTCATGCTCGCCTCACTTCATGGATAGCCATAAATTCCGTTCCAGTCCAGCCCGCGAGGGAAAGCCTCACGGGCTGTCAGAAACGAAATTTTCCAGTTGTTTCACGGGCTGATCCAGCGTCCAGTCCGCCCGT
>CAMWTD010000274.1 GCA_947177085.1 uncultured Desulfovibrio sp. | reverse complement strand
CGCGCTCCTGGCCGTTGCCCTCACGGCCTGCGCGCCGCCCCGCCCCCTCACCTTCGAGGAGCAGGAAGCCTATATGGCGAAGCAGCAGTGCGAGCAGGAAGCCACCAACATGGCCGGTTCCTCCTGGGGCGGCAGCAACCCCTACTGGACGGACTATTTCGTCATGTGCATGAACCAATTCGGCATTTCGGGCGCGGCGCTCGACCGCATGTGGTATTGAGACGCCCCAGTGCTTGAGCCGCAAAAAAGCCGGCCGCATGACCGGCTTTTTTGCGTGGCTGGGGCTTTCGGCCCAAAAGGCTTTTCCTGTCAGCGCGTCCAGGATCTTCACTTTCCTGAAAAGGAGCGGCTACTTGGCGTCCGTCCCGGGGGCTTTGGCTGCGTCCCCTTTCGTCCGTGTCCTGCTCTCGAATTTTTCCTTGTCCACCACCACGCGGCGGTGCAGCCCCTCGCCGATGACGCCGGCCTCGTCCCACGCCTGGACGCGGAAGGTGAGCCCCTTGCCGTTGGCGGAAACCTCCAGAAGCTCGCTCATGAAGCGCACCCGCATCCCGGGGGGCGTGGCCGCCTTGTGCGCCACGTCCACATGCACGCCCACGGTCGTTTCGCCGGGCGCGAGCAGCCCCTGCACGGATTCCACGGCCGTGGCCTCCATGCCCGCGATCATCATGGCCGTGGAAAAGACGCTGACAAGGCCGCTGCCCACCTCGCTCGCCAGGTGTCGCGTCTCCACCTGATGCGTCATTTCGCCCCGGATGCCGGGGCGCAGGCCATTTTCCATGCTGTGATCCTCCTTTGTGCGGCGGCGCGCCCAGCGGTATTGCCGCGGGCTTGCGCCCTGCTCCACTATCCCGGCGGGACCTTTCCCTGTCAAGCGCAGCCGCGAACGCCTTGACGGGGCCGCCGCCATGCGTCACCATCAGCCCCACGCGCATCCTTACGGGAGCGCCCTTCCCCCAAACCCGGAGTCACCATGTCACTTGCCGCCATCCTCACCACGTCCGTTTCCGGCGACTGGGCCACCCTCCTCCTGCGCTGGGTCATCGGCCTCGCGCTTTTGCCCTACGCCGTGCAGAAGATCCGCACGCCCTCCATGGGCGAGAAGTTCCCCGCCGTCCTGGGCCTGTCGTCGAACCTGAGCTTCCACCTCGCCATGTGCGTGGAGACGCTGGCCTCGGTGTGCCTTTTGCTCGGCCTCGGCACGCGCATTGCCGCCGTGGCCGGCATCTGCAACATGTCCGTGGCCTTCAAGGTTAACCACGGCCCCTACCTCACCGCGCCGTCCTCGCCCTTCCTGCTCGGCTTTATTGCCGTGCTCGTCACCGGGCCCGGGCGCTTCGCCCTGGACGCGCTCATCTGGGGCTGAGGCCGGGCGCGCCCGCGCGTCAGCCAGTGCGCGCCGGCATCCCGCTTGCCAAGCGGGGCCGATATGCTTATAGTATTCGCCCGCCCGGACTTCGGGTGGTCATATCTTGCGGCCCGCGCCCAAGGCCCGGGCCGTCGCGAGGACGCCTTCATGAAAAAAGACATCCATCCCAAGGTCTACAAGGCCACCATCACCTGCGCCTGCGGCAACCAGGAGGAAGTGCTCTCCACCAAGGGCGAGCAGGTGCATGTGGAAGTCTGCTCCGCCTGCCATCCCTTTTTTACGGGCAAGCAGCGCTTTCTTGACACGGCGGGCCGCATTGACCGCTTCAGGAAGAAGTACGCCAAGTTTGAGAAGAAGTAGCCGGCTCTTCCCGCTGCTTCGCGCCCTTGGCGCGCCCTGCCCCGTCGTGGGCGGGCAGGCCGTCATGGAGGGCGTCATGATGCGCAACGGCGACGTGTACGGCCTGGCCGTGCGCCAGCCGGGCGGCGGCATCCTCGCGCGGCGGCTGCCCTGGTTCACACTGACCAGGCGGCCGTGGCTGAGGATGCCCTTTGTGCGCGGCTTCCCCATCCTGCTCGAGACCCTGGTCAACGGCATCCGCGCCCTCAACCGCTCGGTGGAAATGGCCGACGGCGGCCAGGGCGACGCCGCCCCGCTCTCCCCGTGGCAGGTGTGCCTGAGCCTGGGGCTTGCCCTGCTCATGGCCGTGGGGCTTTTTGTGGTCGCGCCGCACCTGCTTTCGCTCATCATGCTCTGGCTCAATCTTGGCGGCGATGTGGAGGGGCTGACCTTCCACCTCTGGGACGGCTTCTTCAAGTGCTGCATCTTCGTGGCCTATATCTGGCTCATCTCCCTCGTGCCGGAGATCCGCCGCGTCTTTCAGTATCACGGGGCGGAGCACAAGACCATCCACGCCTTCGAGAGCGGCGGCCCCGTGGCCGCCGACCGCGCCTGCGACATGAGCCGGCTGCACCCGCGCTGCGGCACGACCTTCCTGCTCTTTGTCATCTGCATTTCCATCATCCTGCAGGCCCTGCTCGTGCCACTGCTGCTCGCGGTGTGGACGCCGGAAAGCGCCTTTGCCAAGCACGCGCTCTCCGTCGGCTTCAAGCTCTTGCTCGTCATCCCCATCAGCGCGCTGGCCTATGAGCTCATCCGCTACGCCGCGCGCCTGCCCGAGGGGCCCCGGGCGAAGATCCTGCGCGCGCCGGGCCTGGCGCTCCAGCGCCTCACCGCGCACGAGCCGGACGAGCGCCAGATGGAAGTGGCCGTGGTGGCCCTGGCCGAGGCCCTGGGGCGCGACGCGGACACGGAGATCCGCACGCCCCACTATTCGCGCCTCTGAACGTGGCGCAGCTGGTAAAGAGGGTTGACGAATATTCCACTTCCCGTCTGGAGCGAAGCGGAAGACGGGTGCTCGTGCCGGAAGAATCCTAAAAAATAAGATTTTT
>CAMWTD010000273.1 GCA_947177085.1 uncultured Desulfovibrio sp. | reverse complement strand
CCCGGCGGCTTTTCTGGTCGGCGTTGTCGGCCCTGGCCCGGTGCCGGGGAGCGGGGGCCCCCGGCGCGCGTGTATACAGGATGCGCGCAGGCCGCCCCAGCTTCGCCGCCGCGTGGGCGATGCAGCGGCCGAGCTCCGTACTGTCGAGGTGGTGCGAGCAGGAGGAGGTGGCGAGCACGCCCCCGGGCGCGAGCAGGCTGGCGGCGAGGAGGTTGATCTTGCGGTAGGCGGCGAGGCCCTGCGCAGCGTCCTTCTTGCGCTTGATAAAGGCCGGGGGGTCGAGGCTCACGAGGGAAAAACGCCGCCCGGCCGCGGCGAGCTCTGAAAGGCGCTGGAAGGCGTCCCCCTCGATGGTCTCCGTTTCCACATCCGGGGCATTGGCCGCCATGTTGCGGCGGCAAAATTCCAGCGCGGGCGCGGAGGCGTCGAGAAAGGCCACGGACCTGGCCCCATGCGCCGCAGCGGTGACGCCGAAGCCCCCGGCATAGGAAAAAATATCCAATACATCCGCGCCGTTGGCGTAGCGGGCAAATTCGCGGCGGTTGGCCCGCTGGTCATAGAACCAGCCGGTTTTCTGCCCACGCGCGGCGGGCACGCCGAAGCGGCAGCCGTTTTCCGGCACTTCCAGCAGTTCCGGCACGGGGCCCGCGCTCTCGGGCTGGCGGGAAAGCCCCTCGAGGCCGCGGGCCGGGATGTCGTTGTCAAAGAGCAGCGAAGCGGGGTGGACGAGCTCCTCCAGGGCGCGGATCACAAGCTCCCGGCGGGCCTCCATGGCTGCCGTGCCGATCTGGAGGGTGAGGTGGGCGCCATAACGGTCGATGACGAGCCCGGGGAGGTAATCGCCCTCGCCGTGGCAGAGGCGATACCAGGGTTCGGAAAAATAGCGCTCCCGCGCGGCCAGAGCCCGGGCGAGGCGTTCGTGGATGAGCGCCCCGTCAAGCGGCGTGTCGGCCCGGCGGCTGTGCAGCCGGCCGCAGATGAGCGAGGCGGGATTGACGCAGAGGCTGCCCAGGGGCTTGCCGCGCGCGTCGAGCAGGGTGGCCTCCTCGCCGGGGGCGAAGTCCGTGAGCGGGGTCTTCCCGGTGTCCACCTCATTGGAAAAGACCCAGAGGTGGCCCGCCCGGATGCGGCGGTCCTCGTCCTTTCTGAGCGTGAGGCCGCGCATCCTAGCGCCCCCGTCCTTCAATCTCGCGCATGGCCTCGCCGAGGGTGAACGGCCCGGCCACGGCGCTCGCGTCCATGAGCGCCCCGGCATTGCCTTCGCCCACCGTCACGATGGCCTCCAAAAGGTTGAAAGGCTTGCGCGCCTTGAGGGAGAGCGTTCCCGGCCTCTCCACAAAGGTTTCCAGCGCGTCGCGCAGGGCCGCGTTTTCCGGGGTGGGCACGGAGCAGAAGCGGGCGAGGCCCACCTTGAGGGCCATCATGGCCGCTTCGGGCGAGGGCATGAAGCCGGCCGCCAGCCGAGGCAAGAGGCCGTCATCCGTATACTCCAGCGAAGCGCCGGAATAGGTCCCGCGCAGCATGGCGAGCTCGGCGGCATAGCCCTGCGGGTCCAGGGTGAAGGCATAGGCGAGGGAGCAGAGGCCCCGCGCGGCGAGATTGCCGCTGTAGTGTTCCGGCGCGGCAGCCCCGGCCCCCGTGCCGCGTACGGCAAGCCCCGCGTTGAGCGAGAGCGTGGGCAGCCCCGCGAGCACGATGCCGGCCTCCTGGGTGAGCGCGGCGGTGGGCAGGGAAAGGCCCTCGAGGGAGAGTTCCTGATCGAGCGGCGTCACGCCCCGCCAGGCGAGGGTTGCGCGCTCGAGCTTGAGGGCGCTCCCCGCGGGGGCGTCGGCGATGGGCATCACGAGCCCGGTGAGGACAGCCCTGCCCACGAGCGGCTCCGGGCCGGAAAGCGCGGTCTTGAGGGCCGCCTGCAAACGCGCTTCTGAAACTTCGGGCCGGGCGAGCTCCTCGGCGAGTGGGCGCAGCAGCGCCTTTTCGGGGAGCGCGATTGCTTCCTCGCCGAGCGAGGCGATGCTGATGGCCTGCCCGTCCGGAAGGGCGCAGCGGATGTCGCGCGCCTCCTGCTCCGCCAGGTGTCGGCGGGAAAGGCCCCGCATCCGGGCTTCCGCGCAGCTTGCGGAAAGGCTTTCGCCCGTGGCGGGCGCGTCCAGCGTGAGCGCGATCCCGGTGAGGCGGAAGTCCGCTGCGGCGAAGGCATAGAGCCAGTCGATGACGTCGGGCCCGGTGGGGAGCCGCTCTCCGGTGAGGAGGCCGCGGAGAAGCGCGCCGTCCACAGCCACGTCGTGGGCCGCAGCATCTGTGGCCGAAAGCGTCATGGCAAGGGCGGGCTCCGCGGTGGAGGCCGTGAGCTCCCGTGCGTTCAGGCTCTCCGCCACGGGGATGAGCTCCGCGCCAGGCCGCCCTTCGGGCAGGAGGAAGCGCCCGAGCGGCGTCGCCAGCAGCACGGCGCGGATGGTGAGGCGCGCGGAAATATCTTCGGCCGTGGCGAGAAAGCTGCCCCGGCTGCCCTGGCCGTCCCCCTTCACCAGCTTCCCGGCAAGGCGCACGTTGCCGAGCGCAAGCTCGCGGGAAAGCAGGGAAAAGTTCACACTCTCCACTTCCGGCGGCTCAAGGGCGACGCCGTGCCCCGCGAGGGCCGCGGGCAGCTCCGCGAGGCGCGCCCGCGCGGCGTCCTGCACCAAGGGGGGCACGAGCGCGCAGGCGAGGCCCGCCAGGGCGATGAGCGTGAGGAGGAGAAAGGCGGCCACGCGGCGGGATGCGGTCTTCATGTTCTGTCCTCCACTGCGGCGCGTGGCGCGGGGAGCTTCCCGGCCGGGGGCGCGCATGGGGGCTTGTCC
>CAMWTD010000272.1 GCA_947177085.1 uncultured Desulfovibrio sp. | reverse complement strand
CATCACCTACGGCACCAACAATGAGTTCGGCTTCGACTACCTGCGCGACAACATGAAATTCTACGCGAGCCAGCTTGTCCAGCGCGGGCACAATTTCGCCATCGTGGACGAGGTGGACTCCATCCTTATCGACGAGGCGCGCACGCCGCTCATCATTTCCGGCGCTTCTGAAGAATCCGTGGGCTTTTACCGCACCGTGGACGATATCGTCCGCCAGCTCGGGCCCGAGCACTACACCATCGACGAAAAGGCCAAGACGGCCATGCTCACGGACGAGGGCGTGGCCCGATGCGAGGAGCTCCTCGGCATCGAAAATCTCTTTGACCCGGCCAATATCACGGCCCAGCACCATGTGTTGCAGTCGCTCAAGGCGCATCAGGTCTTCAAGCGCGATGTGGACTACATCGTGCAGGACGACCAGGTGGTCATCGTGGACGAGTTCACCGGTCGTCTCATGGCCGGGCGTCGGTATTCCGACGGGCTCCACCAGGCGCTGGAGGCCAAGGAGCACGTGACCATCGCGGCCGAGAACCAGACGCTCGCCTCCATCACCTTCCAGAACTATTTCCGCCTCTATGACAAGCTTTCGGGCATGACCGGCACGGCCGACACCGAGGCCGTGGAATTCCAGCAGATCTACAATCTCGAGGTCATCAGCATCCCGCCCAACAAGCCCATGATCCGCAAGGACATGCCGGACCTCATCTACCGCAGCCGCAAGGAGAAATTCGACGCCATCGTGGAGGCCATCGCCGACCTCTACCAGCGCCAACAGCCTGTGCTCGTGGGCACTATCTCCATCGAGACCTCCGAGATGCTCTCCAAGAGGCTCACCAAGCTCGGCATCCCGCACAATGTGCTCAACGCCAAGCAGCACGCCAAGGAGGCGGAAATCGTGGCCCAGGCGGGCCAGAAGGGCAAGGTGACCATCGCCACCAACATGGCCGGCCGCGGCACGGACATCGTGCTCGGCGAGGGCGTGGTGGAGCTCGGCGGGCTGCACATCTTAGGCACGGAGCGCCACGAGAGCCGCCGCATCGACAACCAGTTGCGGGGCCGCTCGGGCCGCCAGGGCGACCCGGGCTCCTCCCGCTTCTACCTCTCGCTCGAGGACGACCTCATGCGGCTCTTCGGCTCGGACCGCATCAAGGGCCTCATGGAGCGCCTCGGCCTGCGCGACGGCGAGGCCATCGAGAACAAGATGGTGACGCGGGCCGTGGAGGGCGCGCAAAAGCGGGTGGAGGCCCACCACTTCGAGATCCGCAAGACCCTGCTCGACTATGACAACGTGATGAACCAGCAGCGCGAGGTCATCTATGCCCTGCGCCGCGAGCTCATGGTGGAGGACGACCTCTCGCCCGTGCTGGAGGAGTTCCTCAGCGACGTGCTCGACGTTGTCTATGCGCCGCTCGATGCCGCCACGCCAGACACCCTGGCGGAAACGCAGGCAGCCGTCATGGCGCGCCTGCGCGACATCTTCAACCTTGACCGCGTCTTGCCCCCGGATGCGCCCCTGCCGGAGCGCGAGCGCACCGAAGCTCTCGTCCGCGGGATGCTGGACGAGCTCAAGGCCGCCGCTGGGGAAAGCTACAAGGATATCGAGCGCTACTTCCTTCTGGAGGAGCTTGACCGCTGCTGGAAGGAACACCTGCGCAACATGGACGCCCTGCGCGACGGCATCGGCCTGCGCGGCTATGGCCAGCGCGACCCCAAGCTGGAATACAAGCGCGAAGGCTTTGAAATGTTCCAGGACATGCTCTTCCAGATTCGCGAGAGCGTGTTCCGCGCGCTCACAAGGGTGCGCGTGCAGATGGTGAGCCCGGAGGAAGAGGAAGCGAGAGCCCAGGCCGAGCGCGAGGCCATGGCCCGGGAATTCCGCCACCGGGAGGAGCCGGCGGAGCTTTCCTATTCCGGAGGCGGCGAGACCGTGGGCGAGACCCCGGCCCGCAAGCCCGCGCGCGCTGCCCCGCGCGTGGGCCGCAACGACCCGTGCCCCTGCGGCAGCGGCAAGAAATACAAGAAGTGCTGCGGCCGCGGGCAGTAAGGACCCGCGCGGCGGAAGCGATCACAGCAACGCCCCGGAGCTCGTAAAAGCCCCGGGGTGTTGCTTTCAGGGCGCGCAGGCCGAAAATCAGCGGCTGTGCCGCCCCACGGTGCAGCCGCCGTGCCAGGAACAGGCCGCGCCGGGCTCCATGTCCACGCCGAGGTCGCGCATGGCGTCCTCAAGGCGGGCAGCCACGGTCTCATAGTGCACGTAGCCGCGCGAGACCGCGTCGCGCTTGTCTCCGCGCACGAGGAAGACGCTCGGGTAGGCCCCGATCTCGCCCATGAGGGCAGCGGCCTTGGCATGGGCGGCCTGGGCGGCCTGTTCCGTGCCCGGGGATTGCATCTCGTTCATCAGCGCGTCAAGCGCGACGCCCCAGCGCCGGGCCAGTGCGGAAAGAGCTTCCTCCGTGAAAAGATCCTGCCCTTGGCCGTAAAAAACGTCTTCCAGCGCGACGATCTGGTCAAGCCCGTGCCCGGGCGCGAGCCTCTGGAGGGCCGTGAGCACAAGGTCGGCCCCCGGGGAGGACAGGCGGATGTCGCGACCCTGCTCCACGGCCGCAATGGCCCCGGCGAGGGAGCGGCCCGAGGCGTGTTCCACCTCGCGCCAGAAGTCGGTGAGGCCCGGGGAGCTGGCGACGTCCTCGGCGAGCGTGATGGCGTCGCTGATGAGGTTGCCCCCCAGCACCTGAACGGGAATGTCAGGGTGCTCGGCGGCGAGCTTTTGCATGATGGGCGCGAAGGCATAGCACCACGGACAATAAACGTCGGCGATATAGACAAAATGGGCTTCGTTCATGGCGTCTCCAC
>CAMWTD010000271.1 GCA_947177085.1 uncultured Desulfovibrio sp. | reverse complement strand
GCCCCGGAGGCCGACTGTGCTGAGCCCGCGCATCGATCCCGTGGCCATTTCCCTCGGGCCCATCCAGTTGCACTGGTATGGCCTCATGTATCTCGTGGGCTTTGTGGTGGGGTGGCTTCTGGGCCGCTGGCGCGCGCGACGCCCCGGCTCCGGCTGGACGCCCGCAGATGTGGACGACCTGCTCACCTGCGTCATGCTGGGCGTCATCGTGGGCGGCCGCCTCGGCTACGCCCTGTTCTATGACCCCGCGGCCTTCTTTTCCGACCCGCTGGAGATCTTCCGCATCTGGCATGGCGGCATGTCCTTCCACGGGGGCCTCCTGGGCGCGCTCGGGGCCTTTTGCTGGTTCGCGCACAGCCGCAAGCGCAGCTTCCTTCAGGTATCGGACTTTGTGGCCCCGCTCGTGCCGCAGGCGCTCTTTTTCGGGCGGCTTGGCAACTTCATCAACGGCGAGCTGTGGGGCAAGGTGAGCGACGCGCCCTGGGCCATGGTCTTCCCCGGGGCCGGGCCGTTGCCGCGCCATCCCTCACAGCTCTACGAGGCCCTGCTGGAGGGGCTCGCGCTCTTTGTGGCGCTGTGGATCTATTCCGCGAAGCCGCGCAAGCCCGGCGCTGTCTCCGGCTTTTTCGCCCTGGGCTACGGCATCGCCCGCTTCCTCGTGGAGTTCGTGCGCGTGCCCGACGCGCACCTCGGGTATCTCGCCTTCGGCTGGCTGACCATGGGGCAGGTGCTCTGCCTGCCGCTCATGGCCGTGGGCCTGTGGCTCCTGCTGCGCCCGGCGAAGCGTTGACAAGGGGCGCTTCGGCCTTAACTCCACCCAAGGAAATCACAGCCCGGAGGTA
Source organism: uncultured Desulfovibrio sp. (assembly GCA_947177085.1). GTDB lineage: Bacteria > Desulfobacterota > Desulfovibrionia > Desulfovibrionales > Desulfovibrionaceae > Desulfovibrio. The sequence goes on along the minus strand of CAMWTD010000271.1, from coordinate 2,092 downwards.
TATATGAGCGAACCCGTCCTTTGCGCCGTGCCGTCCGAAGCCCCGGGGGGCCTCGACGCCGCGCCCAGCGCCCATTTCGGCCATTGCGCCGCCTATACCATCGCCAAAGTGGAAAACGGCCAGGTAAGCGACGTGAAAGTGATGCCCAACAACGGCCATGAGCACGGCAGTTGCATCGAACCGGTCAACGATCTCGCCAAGGCCGGCGTCACGGCGCTCCTCGCCGGCGGCATGGGGATGCGCCCGCTCAACGCCATGCACGCCGCGGGCATCAAGGTCTACCATGCCACGGGCTTCGCCACCGTGGCCGACGCCCTCAAGGCCTTCGCCGCGGGCAGCCTCAAGAGCTTCGGCGAGGACCAGCTCTGCAAGGGATGCGGCGGCCATCACCACTAGGCCGCGCGCCGGCCCCAAAGATGCGGAAAAGCCCCGGATGGCCATCCCGTCCGGGGCTTTGCGTTCTCCACGAAAAATTTTCAGCGCGGCCGCTGGCGCGTTGGCGCGGCGGCGGCCCCTCCGGCCGCGCTTTCCCGCGCCGCCCTCCGCTCCGCCGCGCGCTGTTCGGCCGCCTCGGCCACCTGCACGGGCACAATGGTCTTGCCGATGGGGCAGAGCGCCAGGGCGGCGAGCTTCACATGCTGCCACGCAAAGGGGATGCCGATGATGGTCACGGCGCAGGCCACGGCCCAGCCGAGATGCGCCAGCGCTATCCAGATGCCCGCGAGCAAAAGCCAGATGATGTTGCCCACCGTGCCCCAGAAACCCGTGCCCACATCCGGCTGCCCGGTGAGCACCTCGCGCGAGACGGGCATCTTGCCGAAGGGGCAGAAGGCGAACTTGCCGATGACAAAGCAGGCGCGGCCCCACGGGATGCCAATGATGGAAATGTAGCAGAGCAGGCCCGCAAGCCACCAAGCGAGGCCCATGATGAAGCCGCCAAGAAGGAACCAGAGGACATTGCCGAGAAAATTCATGACGCGCATGTGGCTGGCCCCACGTCGCTGGCGCTAGGCCCAGGGGGCGTCGGGCGCTCCCCCGAACTCCACCACCACCTGCTCGCCCTCCGCGCCTTCCGCGCGCTCGCGGCGGGCAATCTCGCCGATCTGCCACGCTCCGAGGCGGAAGGCGCGGATGCGGCCGAGGGCCTCCTCCGCCTGGGCCTGCGGCAGGATGAGCACAAAGCCGACGCCGCAGTTGAAGATCTGGAGCATCTCGGGCCAGCCGAGGCCGCCCGTCTCCTTGAGCCAGGTGAAGACCGGGGGCAGCTTCCAACTGCCGAAGCGGATGCGCGCCTCCACCTGGGCGGGCAGGATGCGCGGGATATTGTCGTAAAAGCCGCCCCCCGTGATGTGCGCCATGCCCTTGATGTTCATGTCGCGCAGAAGCGGCCGCACGGCCTCCACATAGATGGTGGTCGGCGCGAGAAAGACCTCGGCCACGGTCTTGCCGTCCGCGCCGGGCAGCGGATCGTCCGGGCCGAGGCCCGATTCCGCGAGGATCTTGCGCGCGAGCGAATACCCGTTGGAGTGCAATCCCGAGGAGGCAACGCCCAGTACGGCGTCGCCCACCTGGATGCCGGAGCCGTCCACGAGCTTCGCATTGTCCACGAGGCCAACGCAGAAGCCCGCGAGGTCGTATTCGCCTTCCGCGTACATACCCGGCATTTCGGCGGTCTCGCCGCCAAGGAGGGCGCAGCCGGCCTGGCGGCAGCCCTCGGCCACGCCGCCCACCACGGCCGCGGCCGTGTCCACGTCCAGCTTGCCCGTGGCGAAATAGTCGAGGAAGAACAGCGGGGCCGCGCCCTGCACGAGGATGTCGTTGGCGCTCATGGCGACGAGGTCGATGCCCACGGTGTCATGCCTGTTCCAGGCGAAGGCCAGCTTGAGCTTCGTGCCCACGCCGTCGGTGGAGGCCACGAGCACGGGCTCGGCCATGCCCGCGAGGTCTGGCCTGAACAGGCCGCCGAAGCCGCCGATGTCCGCGAGCACGCCCCGCGTCTGGGTGGAGGCCACCAGCCCCCGGATGCGGCGCACCAGAGCGTTGTGCCCGCCTCGATGTCGACGCCGGCGGCGGTATAGGCACGCGCGCGGTC
>CAMWTD010000270.1 GCA_947177085.1 uncultured Desulfovibrio sp. | reverse complement strand
GCTCTGGACGATGGGCACAACGCGCGGCTCGCCGTTTTTGGGGCTGTAGCCGGCATGGAGGCACTTGGTGGCTTCTTTCATGGCTGTTCTCCTGGACTCGGGGGCAGAGGCGGCCGCCGGGGCGGGGAAGTGCCCCGTGGGGCTCGCGCAAGGATTGTGAAAAATAGCACAAACACCTCCACCCTGACAAGCGATAATCATACCCGGAAATGCCGCGGCCGCAAGGCTGGACTGGCGGGGCATAACGCGGTATAGAGCAATGCTTTCGAAACAGCGCCGATACGGGCGGCAACGCGCAGGGACTCCTCATGGGCATCATCCACCACGCGGGCGGCGACCGCGCCCTTTCGCTTCAGGATACGGAACAGCCCCGCCTGTTCCGCGAGCTCTTCCCCTATACGAGCATCTGCCGGACCTCGTTTGACGAAGTCCTGCTCTCGCCGCGCCCGGCGGCGCAGATGCGCATCACGGACACCACCTTCCGCGACGGCCAGCAGGCCAGGCCCCCCTATACGGTGCGCCAGGTGGCGCGGATGTTCGACTTCCTGCACCGCCTCGGGGGCAAGACCGGGCTCATCGCGGCCTCGGAATTTTTTCTCTATTCCCCGCGCGACCGCAAATGCGTTGAGGTGTGCCGCGCGCGGGGCTACCGCTTCCCGCGGGTGACGGCGTGGATACGCGCCAATCGTGAGGACCTCAAGCTCGCGCGCGACATGGAGTTTGACGAGACCGGCATGCTGACGAGCGTTTCCGACTACCACATTTTCCTCAAGCTCGGGAAAACGCGGCAGCAGGCCATGGACATGTATACGGACCTCGCCGCGCAGGCGCTGGACTGGGGCATCATCCCGCGCTGTCACTTCGAGGATGTCACCCGCGCCGATATTTACGGCTTCTGCCTGCCGTTCGCGCAACGGCTCATGGAGCTTTCCCGCCAGAGCGGGATGCCCGTCAAAATCCGCCTCTGCGACACCATGGGCTATGGCGTGCCATGGCCGGGGGCGGCATTGCCGCGCTCGGTGCAGCGCATCGTGCGCGCCTTCACCGACGAGGCCGGCGTGCCCGGGGAGTGGCTCGAGTGGCACGGCCACAACGACTTCCACATGGCGCTTGCCAATGGCGTCACCGCCTGGCTCTATGGCTGCGGGGCCGTCAACAGCACGCTTTTCGGCTTTGGCGAGCGCACGGGCAATACGCCGCTGGAGGCGCTGCTCGTCGAATATATTTCCCTCACGGGCGACGACGCGGCGGCGGATACCACGGTGCTCAGCGAAGTGGCGGAGTTTTTCGAGCGCGAGCTTGATTACCGCATCCCGCCCAATTATCCCTTTGTCGGGCGCGACTTCAACGCCACAAGCGCGGGCGTGCACGCCGACGGCCTCGCCAAAAACGAAGAAATCTACAATATTTTCGATACAAAACGCCTGCTCGGGCGTCCCGTGCCCATCATCGTCACGGACAAGACGGGCAGAGCCGGCGTGGCCTACTGGATCAACACCAGCCTCAATCTCCCGAAGGAGCAACAGGTCTCCAAGAAGCACCCCGCCGTGGGCAAGATCTATGACGCCGTCATGGCGCTCTATGCCGACAGCGGCCGCACCACCAGCCTTTCGCACGAGGAGATGGAATCCCTCGTGCAGCAGCACATGCCCGAGCTTTTCGCCTCGGAGTTCGACCGCATGAAGAAGCTCGCCGGGGAGCTTGCGGCCAACCTCATCCTCAGGCTTGCGGCCAGCCCCGCGCTCTGCCGCCTGGATGCCGAGGCCTGCGCCGCGCTGGACGCCTTTGTGGCCGAGTACCCTTTCATCCAGTTTTGCTGCCTCACCGACGCCAAGGGCCGGATGTGCTGCTCTGCCATTGCGGATTCGGAATATGCCGCCAACTATGCGTCGCTGCACCCGGGTTATGACTTCTCCGGGCGCGAGTGGTTCAGGATGCCCATGCAGACGGGCGATTTGCATATCATGGATGTCTACCAGTCCCACTTCACGGCGAAGCTGGTCATCACCGTTTCCTGCGCGGTGACGGACGAGAATGATCGCATCGTGGGCGTGGTGAGCGGCGACATCCAGCTTGAGCAGCTCCTCAAGCGCGCCCGCGCGCTCAGGCGCGAGGCGGACGAAGTCGAGGACGGCGACGACGCGGACGATTAAGAGCAAAGGGCCTCAGGCCCCGGAGAAAACTTCATGCGCAAGACTGTCTACTGGATCGAGGGCGACGGAATCGGGCCGGAAATCTGGCGCGCGGCGCGCCCGGTCATCGACGCGGCGCTGGCCGCGGAATCTGACATCAGGCTCGACTGGCGGGAGCTGCTCGCCGGCGAAAAGGCCCGCGAAGCGGAAGGGACGCCGCTTCCCGAGGCCACGCTCAACGCCCTGCGCGGGGCGGACATCGCCATGAAGGGGCCGCTCGGCACGCCTGTGGGCACGGGCATCCGCAGCCTCAATGTGGCCTTGCGCCAGGGGCTCGACCTTTATGCCTGCATCCGGCCCGTGCGCCACATTCCGGGGCTGGAAACGCCGGTCAAGCACCCGGAGCGGGTGGACATGGTCATCTTTCGTGAAAATACCGAGGATGTCTACGCGGGCGTGGAATTTGCGGCCGGGACGCCCGAGGCGCGCAAACTGGCGGAATTCCTGCGCGATGAGCTTGGCGTCACGCGCGTGGCCGAAGTGGCGGCCATCGGCATCAAGCCCATGACGGAAGCGGGCTCCAAGCGACTGGTGCGCCGCGCCCTGCGCTATGCCCTGGAAACGGGGCGGCCGAGCCTGACCCTTGTCCACAAGGGCAATATCATGAAGTTCACCGAGGGGGCATTCCGCCAGTGGGGCTATGACGTGGCGTCAGAAGAATTTGGGGACGTGACCTGCACGGAAAAGGACGCCGTGCCCGGGCGTCTGGTGGTCAAGGACCGCATTGCCGACGCCATGTTCCAGGA
>CAMWTD010000269.1 GCA_947177085.1 uncultured Desulfovibrio sp. | reverse complement strand
CGGCTTCACCCCGGCGCGCGCCACGGGCGGGTGGGGCCCCTTTCCGTGGAGGGGTTTTACGGCTTCTTCACCGGCCTTGACTCAGCCCCGGAAAACTGGCGGCAGTGGCTCGCCATCCCCGAGCATGATCTGGCCGCCGCCACCAACGGCGAGGTATTCGAGGATGCGGACGGCCGCTTCACCGCCTGGCGCGAGGCCCTGCGCGCCTACTATCCCCGCGATGTCTGGCTGAAAAAGCTGGCGACAGCCGCCATGCTCACGGCGCAGGCCGGTCAGTACAACCTGCCGCGGGCCCTCGGCCGGGGCGATGCGCCCTCGGCCATGCTTGCGGCCGCCCGCTTTGCTGAGGCGGCGCTGGGGCTCGTCTTTTTGCTCAACCGCCGCTACATGCCCTTCTATAAATGGGCTCCGCGCATGGGGCGGCAGCTCCCGGTGCTCGGCGTTTCCCTCGGGTTTTTGCTGGATGCCCTCGCCGCCCATCCCCTGCGCGGGCCGGAGGACCGGGATGTGGTGGAGCCTGTGGAGGCATTTTGCGCCGAAGCGGCGGAGCAGCTCCGCTTCACGGGACTCAGCGATGCGCCGGATTCCTGGCTGTGGAGCCACGGGCCGCGCATCATGGCCAGGGTAAAAGACGCCCAAATCCGCCGTCTCAACCTGCTGGACGCCGGCCCCGTGCGCCAGGAAAGCGGGGCAACTCCCGAAGCGCCGGAAGCGGCCGTGCGTGAGGGACTTGAGCTGCTGCGCGCCGGGAACGCGCGGGAAGCGGCAGCCGCGCTGGAGGCGGCGACAGCGGGAAACTGGGACGACACGGCCGGGCAAACGCGCCTGCGCGCGCTGGCGCTGGACGGCCTCGGCCGGGCGCGTCTCGCCCTGGGGGATGCGGACGGGGGCCTCGCGGCCCTGCGCGAGGGCGCGGCGCTTGCCGCTGGTGGCGGCGAGGCGCTCCTGCCTTTGCGATGCGGGCTGCTCCAGAATCTCTGCTTCGCCCTGTCCGAAAGCGGCGCGACGGAGGAGAGCGCGGCAGTGGGCGAGGAGGCGGCAAAGCTCGCCGAAAACCTCTATGGGCCGCAGTCCCCGGAGCTTGCGGGCGCGCTGCTCAGGCTTTCCGCCGCGCCCTACAAGGCGCGCGATTTCGCCGCCGCCGAGGCGCTCATTCTGCGCGCAAAAACCATCTGGGAGGCGCAGCCCGGGCCCACGCCGCAGCAGGTGGGGACCTGCCTCAACAATCTCGGCCGCATCCGCGAGGAGCTCGGCGACATGGCGGCCGGCATCGCCTTTCACCGCGAGGCCGTGGCCTTTCGCCGCACGCAGGCGGACAAGGGCGACCTCGCCTTTTCGCTGGGGAATCTCGGCGTGGCCCTGGCGCAGGATGCGCAATGGCGCGAGGCGGCCGCCGCGCTGGAGGAGGCCCTTGCCATCTACGCCGCCATCGGCAAGGGCGAGAGCCGCGAAGCCAGGGGCTATGCGGCCAATCTCGACATTTGCCGCCGCGCCCTGCGGGAAGAACCACACAGTTAGGAGACTGTCATGGAAACGAGCCCAGAACGCGAGGTCCTGCTTAATGAAATCATCGAGCGCGAGCTTGCCATGTTCCTGGCAACGCCCAACGAGGGCGGCGTGGCCTCGTGCCAGCAGCGGCCCGACACCTTCCGCGTCATGCGGCGCATGGCGCACATCACGCATGAGGACGCGACCCTGAAATCCTATCTGGAGGACCTGCGCGCCGCCGAGGAGAGCGGGCGGAACTTCATGCTGGAAAAATACGCGCGCATGGATGACCGCCTGCCCCCGCTCTCGGAGAGCCCCCTGCTGGACGAGATCGCCGATGCGGAAGACGAATTCATGGACGAGGCTGCAAAGGCGCGCCCGGAACGCATCCGGCGCAACGGGCCGGACATGTTCCGCCGCTACCTGCGCTGCGAACTCGAGACCCTTTCGCCGAGGACGCTGGCCCTCTACGCCGATGAAGTGCGCCGCGCCAGGTCCCAAGGTCGCAATCTCGCGCTGGAACGACACCAGTGGCTCGCCGACTACTTGGCGGCGCATCCGCGCGGCTAGGGGAAGGGCCGCGCCGCGCGCAGTCCCGGGCGGAGCAGCCGGACGCGGCTTTCCCCAGCCTTCCCGCACCGGAAGATAGCCTCCGGCCGCACTGCCTCCGGCGCGGTTTGGCCTGAAATACTCCCTAGCCGGTGGTGTATCAGGCCAGCATCCTTTTTTCCCCTCTTTCATATTCGGCGATTTCCACCAGATTCCCCTCGGGATCGCGCAAATAGACGCTCCTCATCGGCCCCAAGGCGCCCTGGCGCCGGACAATGCCCAAGCCCGGCACAAGGGGCGCGCCGGCAAGTTCCCGCAGCACGGCTTCAATATCCGTATCCGTGATGAGGCAAAAATCTCCGGCTCCCCCGACAAGCTCGTCGCTTTTCGCCACAAGGCGTATCGTGCCCATGCCGAGCTTGCAGAGACAGCCATTGTCGGAAGGAACGACCTCCATTCCGAGCATGTCGGAGTAGAATCGCAATGAGGCTTCCATATCGGACGCCAGCAAGGCGAGGCACTCTATCCGCGGCAGATGCCCGGGGAAGCTGCGGCCGCAACCTATGCCGATCCGGTTGCCGTCAGGATCTTTAACAAAAAATTCCCCGATACCGGCGGCAGCTTTCCCTGCCGCCGTCCGCAAGAAATATTCCTGAAAAGGTTCCGGGATGCCGGCATATTCAAGACAGAAAACCTGATGCCCCGTCGCCGGATGCAAAGCAACGGGCGAAAGGGTCGGCGGATATTGATGGATGTTGATTTTCTGCTGCCCAATCCTTGCGACGCCCCGGCCTTTTTCAACGAAAATACGCACTCCGGGCAGCTTTGCATAAAAATCAAGCGCTCCGGGAAGATCTTCCGTATCGATGACAAGATGGTCGAGCCTGAGCAGGCGAAAAGTCTTCATTCCACTCCCCTCCTGATATTTTC
>CAMWTD010000268.1 GCA_947177085.1 uncultured Desulfovibrio sp. | reverse complement strand
GTCCACCGCTCAATCCTCCCCGCGTCCGGGGACGCGGGAAGTCAGAGAGGAGGAAAATGCCGGGCTACAACGCCGCCCGGCGATATCCTTGTCCACTCCAACGCCTTATTTCCGCTCGGTCCAGGATACGCACATCCTCGCACCGCACACAACGAGGACCGTCAACCCAAATCCACCAGCGGCAATCGGCCCCTAGGTGGGGCGGTGTCCGTGTCCACACCATGCCGCAACCGGGGGCATCACCTTCTGCATCCCAATGCGCGTAAACACGCACGGGCTTGTCCAGCCCCTCGGGACGCGGGGGGCAATCCTCCTCATCGGCAAGCCTCCGGCGTACCATTTCAGCGACGGCAGCGGCCCCAAAGGCAGTATATTTTTCGTCGGGACTGTACCAACGGCCATCTATCTTGACCCGATACAGGCCTTCATCCTCCATTTCCCCGGAAAATTGAGCAAAATCATATAAAAAAATCTGGTGCGTTTTGCCTCGGATTTTGAGCAAAAGTGAAGCAATCTTGGGCCGTCTATCGGACATGAGCGGCCTCCAAAACATGCTGGGAAAGATTTATGAGCGGCTTGCTTGGCTTCACTTGCGGCCTCCAAGTCTCGGGCCCATTGGATTTAACAAGATGATAGACAAGGACGGGCGGCACAGAGTTGCCGCACATCCGCACCTGCGCCGTCTTGGACATCGGCTTGCCCTTGTAGGGCGTGTCGATCTTGTAGTCCGGCGGAAAGCCCTGGGCGTTGTAAAGCTCGCGCGGGGCCAGCATCCGCATATAGATGTCCGTGATGCGGTATGTCTCCGCGCCATGGCCGATGATGGGCTCGTCCGTCGGGCCGATGACGCCCCACTCGCGCAGCCAGTCCCTTGTCCGGGCCGCGCGCTCGTCCACGCCCTCAAGCGTTGCCGTGATCAGGCCCATCCGATCCTTACTGGTAATCGTGTGCAGCGGCGCGGAAACAGGGACGCCGCCCTGCTCATTGCCGTAATATTTGACCATGCAGGCCGTGGCGAGCGAGTGGTGATCAATCGTCGTCACCGTACCAAGAGGCCGGGCAACATCATGCCCCACGACGCCGCCATAGTTTTTGGCGATAAACGGGGCGTAGGCGGCCACGGATTCCTCGGCGCGCTCCAAAGTAGCGCCGACGAGTGCCATGCCGCCGCCCTTCGGCCACGCTGTTATCGTCCGCATGGGCTCGTCGGCGGGCATGACACCGTGTTTTGCGCTCCCATGCTGGACGTGTTGCACGAAAGGCACGGTGCGCAGCGAGGCAAGCGCGAACCCCGGCGCGCGCGTGATGGTGCGCAGTGGCTCCCTGATGTCCTGTCCGCGAAAGGGCGTGTACTCAGAGGCGACGTGGTTGGGGCTGATGATTGCCCCGGCCACAAGCTGCTGCTTGCCCGTGGTCACGGTGGGCAGGGGAGCATCAACGGGCTTTGGTGCGTGCCCCGAGGTGTTGGTGATCACCACGGGGGAGACGAGCCCAAAGCGGTTTTCGGTGGTCTGGGTTGGCAGTGGCCGGTGCAATGTCTGGCCGCGAAAATCACCCTCGGCCTTTGCGCCATAGTAGGAGATGACAAAGGGCTCTGCGGCCTGGAACACATACCGCCGCAAGCCTTCGGCGATCCGTCGCTGCGTGTTTCGCGCCAAGGGTTTTGCGCGGTCAAAGATGCTCCGGCTTTGGAGGTGCCAGTCAATACACTCCGCCGCCGTCCGCCATGGCAGGAGCTTGCCGGACTGCACCTCGGGCGACTCCGGGGCCCCATGCGTAGGCCGTGGCCATGCAATGCGTCCACGGTCACGGCGGGCAACGACAAAGAGGCGCTTGCGCGTGGTGGGTGCACCGTAGTCGCAGGCGCGCAGCAGACGCCACGCCACCTGATAGCCCAGGCGACGCAAACGGCGCGTCCATGCCCGGAATGTCTGCCCGGCCTGCGCCTTGATGGGGTGGCCGTCCTGATCCAAAGGCCCCCACGTCTGGAACTCCTCCACATTTTCCAGCGTGATCAAGACCGGGTGCGTATCCTCGGCCCATCGGATGACCACCCACGCCAGATCGCGGATGTGCTGGCTCCGGGGCTTGCCTCCCTTGGCTTTCGAGAAATGGGTGCAGTCCGGGGAAGCGTGGAGGATTGCCACCTCTCGCCCGACCGTAGCCTCAAGAGGCAAAATCCGCGTGATGTCGTTTTGCAGGTGTTGGGTGTGCGGGTGGTTGGCCGCGTGGAGCGCCAGCGCCTCGGCATCGTGATTGATCGCAATGTCGGGGTCGCGCCCAAGCGCCCAGGCAAGGCCCGTTGAGGCGCCGCCCCCGCCCGCAAAGAGGTCAACCACAAGGCCGTCAACGCTCATGGTGTGCCTCGCTGCGTGCGATGGTCGCAATTTGGTCGCAAAAAAAGCAGGCTATACCATAGTTATTATGGCATAACCTGCTGATATTCTTTGGCGCGCCCGAAGGGAGTCGAACCCCTGACCAAGAGCTTAGAAGGCTCCTGCTCTATCCTACTGAGCTACGGGCGCGCAAGGTGGTATGGCGTCAGTCGCCTGGATCCCCCTTTCTTCCTGGCAGGTCGATGAAGCCGAGGCGGGCGGCCAGTTCCGTGGTCTGGAGCAGGAGGGGCAGCAGGGCGAGGCCGCCCGAGTTCCGCCGCAGAAAGCTCAGGGAAAGGCCGAGCAGGAAGGAGCACGACACGCTGCGCACGGGATGGGCGCGCACATAGTTGAGCGGGGCCACGTCCGCCGCGGCCCGCAGGAAGAGCGCCGTGGCCCGGCTGACGGTTCGCGCCGCGTTTTCCGGCTGCCCTTTCACCCGTTCTTCCCGCCCGCCGCAAGGGGCGTCCCCGCGGCCCGCGCCCTTTGAGGAGAAACATCCTTCCCCGCCCCGGAACTCCCCCCGCTTTTGGCGCTGTGCCCATAAGGGGGCACGGCCGCCCAGGGGGCAGGGCCGCCGGCGTCCTTCTGTTC
>CAMWTD010000267.1 GCA_947177085.1 uncultured Desulfovibrio sp. | reverse complement strand
ATTGGAAGGTCATGTTAATTGGAAGGTCATGTTGCCCCCAGACTTGCCCCCAAACGTGGTGGATATCAACCCACCCCAAGCGACCTCGTTGGATGACAGGACCCGAAAAAATCAAAGTCCCGCACGGTGTTTCACACCTTGCGGGACTTCTTTTTGTATGAAGAAAACCTCCCGCTAGGCGGGAGGTTCAAAAAAGCTTATAGCTATAAGTATGTTATGAAAACTCCTTTTGATTTGTCACAATGGAGATGCGGTCTGGCAACTGCACTCTGCAAACAAATCAAAAGGAGGTCACAATGGGTGACGCAAAGAGTTTAGCCCACACGAAATGAAATTGTAAATATCACATCGTATTCGCCCCTAAATATCGCCGACAGGTATTCTATGGGGAAAAGAAACGGGCAATAGGAGAGATTTTACGAAAACTCTGTGAATGGAAGGCCGTAAATATTCTCGAAGCCGAGTGTTGCCCTGACCATATCCACATGTTGCTGGAAATACCACCGAGGATGAGCGTTTCCAGTTTTATGGGGTACTTGAAAGGCAAGAGTAGCCTGATGATTTATGAACAATTCGGCGACCTGAAATTCAAATACCGCAACCGGGAATTTTGGTGCCGTGGCTATTATGTCGATACGGTAGGAAAAAACACAAAGAAAATCCAGGAATATATCAAAGGACAGATAGCTCAGGATAAGTTGGGAGACCAATTAAGCATCCCGTACCCCGGTAGCCCGTTTACGGGCGGCAAGTAACAAAAATGCAGATGTCAGATCGTATATGCGCCTGTTAGGGCGCTGCTGGCAGGAGAGCCTTACAGGCGCATATGAAGAACCCCCGGCTATGCCGGGGGGTTCCTTTTGGGTTCAAACCTGGTGGGCAGTACAGGATTTGAACCTGTGGCCCTCGCCTTGTAAGGGCGATGCTCTGCCAACTGAGCTAACTGCCCGCAATCGCGCGGTGCGCCGCCATGCAGGGCAGGGCGGCGGGAGTGGTCGCAGCCTAAGCGGCGAGCGCTGCCCTGTCAATGCGCGGGGCCGTCGGCCCCGGCGAGGCGCTGGGCGAGGCGCGTGAAGCGGCGGTGCGTCTTGTTGTTCTTGACGGCCATATGCAGGGCGCGCGGCTCGCCCACGAGGATAACGAGGCGCTTGCCGCGCGTGACGCCCGTATAGACGAGGTTGCGCTGCAAAAGCACATAGTGCTGCATCATGAGCGGGATGACCACGGCCGGGTATTCCGAGCCCTGCGACTTGTGGATGGAGATGGCGTAGGCCGGGGCCAGCTCGTCCAGTTCGTCGAAGTCATAGGGCACCGTGCGGCCGTCAAAGGCGACGCTCAGGGTGCGCTCGCGCGGGTTCATGTGGGTGATGCGGCCCATGTCGCCGTTGAACACGTCCTTTTCGTAATTATTCCGCACCTGCATCACCTTATCCTGCAGGCGGAAGGCGCGCTCCCCGCGGCGCACCTCAAGCCCGCCCGGGTTGAGCGCGTCCTGGAGCAGGGCGTTCATGCGGCCCGCGCCCACCGCGCCCTTGTGCATGGGCGTCAACACCTGCACGTCGTCCACAGGGTCGAGGCCGAAGCGGCGCGGGATGTGCCGCGTGACGAGCTCCACCATGAGGGCGGCGGCGCGCTCCGGGTCGTCCTGGCGGATGAAGTAGAAATCCGACAGCCGCTCGCGGCTCGATTCCAGCAGGGGAACCTCGCCGCGGTTGATGCTGTGCGCGTTCAGGATGATCTCGCTCTCGGCCGACTGGCGGAAGATCTCGGTGAGCTCCACCACGGGCGCGGCGCGCGAGGCGATGACGTCGCCGAGCACATTGCCCGGCCCCACCGAGGGGAGCTGGTGCACGTCGCCCACCAGCACGAGGGTCGCCCCCAGGGGCACGGCCTTGAGCAGGTGATAGAAGAGCAGGCAGTCCATCATGGAAGCCTCGTCCACCACGAGGAGCCCGCAGGCCAGCGGATTGTCCTCGTTGCGGGCGAAGCCGTCCTCGCGCGGGCTGTATTCCAGCAGGCGATGGATGGTCTTGGCCTCGCGGCCCGAGGTCTCGGCCATGCGCTTGGCCGCGCGCCCCGTGGGCGCGGCGAGGAGGATGCGCGCCCGCGCGGTCTCGAAGAGCTTGATGATGGCGTTGATGATGGTGGTCTTGCCCGTGCCCGGGCCGCCGGTGATGACGAGCACCTTGCTTTTCGCCGCGGCGGTGACGGCGGCGAGCTGCTCCGGCGCGAGCTCGATGGGGAGTTCCCCGGCAACGCGCGCCGCCAGCGCCTCGGGCTCGGGCAGGCGCACGGCCTTGGGCGAATGGAGCAGGCGCTGGAGATAGTAGGCGGTCTTGGCCTCGCAATGGTGGTAGCGGCCGAGATAGACGCCGATGCCGCCGCCGGAGGCCTCCGCATCGCCGTCGGGCCCGTTGGGGACATCCGGGCCTTCGGCCGCCCCGGCGGGGGGCTCCTCCTCGGAAAAATCCTCGCGCACCAGGCGCTCGTCCCGTTCCAGCGCGTCCAGGGCCTCCAGCACGGCCTCGGGCGGCGCGCTCACCTGCCTCCCCACCTCTTCCACGAGGCGCGCTTGCGGCAGGTAGACATTGCCCTCTTCCGCGGCCTTTTGCAGGGTATAGAGAGCCGCGGCCTGCACGCGCAGGGGGCTGTCCGGCGCGAGGCCCAGCTTGGCCGCGATGGCGTCGGCCGTGAGGAAGCCGATGCCCCGGATGTCCATGGCGAGGCGGTAGGGATTTTCGCGCACGATCTCCAGCGCGTGCTCGCCATAGGCGCGGTGGATGCGCACGCCGAGCGCCGGGGTGATGCCGTGCGGCTGGAGGAAGAGCAAAAGGTCGCGCACGCCGCGATGGCGCGTCCAGGATTCGCGAATGCGCTCAAGGCTCTTGGGCCCGAGCCGGGGCACGGCGAGCAGGCGCTCCGGCTCCTCGTCGAGCACGCGCAGGGCGTCTGTGCCGAAGGTGTCCACGAT
>CAMWTD010000266.1 GCA_947177085.1 uncultured Desulfovibrio sp. | reverse complement strand
GCGCTCCCCCGTGAGCGGCCGGGCCGCAATCTTTCCTTTTGCCTGCTGCATTATCCCGTCCTCCTCGAGGGCAAAAAATGCGGCGCGTCGTCTTTGACAAATCTTGATATACACGATATAGCCCGGATTTCGCGCAGCTATGGCATGGGGCCCTTCTATGTGGCAACCCCGCTGGAGGACCAGCTCAGGCTGCTGGAGGCTATCCTCCGCCACTGGCATGCCGCCCCTGGGCCGGCCCGCAAGGACCGCAGCCGGGCGCTCTCGCTGGTGCGCGGCGTGCGCTCGCTTGAGGATGCCGTGGCGCAAATCGCGGACCGTGCGGGCACAACGCCTCGCCTCGTGGCGACCTCGGCGGCGTGGCCGGAGAAAAAGCGCGCCGCCCCCCCGCTCACGCCCGCCGACGTGCGCGAGTGGTTGCGCGAAGGCCCGGTGCTTTTGTGCCTCGGCACGGCGCGCGGCCTCGCGCCGGAAGCGCTGGCCCGCTGCGACGGCCGCCTGAGGCCCCTGCGCTTTTTGGGCGACAACCATCTTTCCGTGCGCAGCGCGGCGGCCATCCTGGCCGACAGGATACTGGGCGATTTTTGTTGAAAACGGCGGCCCGCGCCAACGCTGGGCCCCGATGAAGGAGCTGACATGGATATCATCAAGAAGATCGAGCGCGAAAACATGCGCATGGACATGCCCGCCTTCCGCTCGGGCGATACCGTCAAGGTGCACCTGCGCATCGTGGAAGGCGAAAAGGAGCGCATCCAGGTCTTCCAGGGCAATGTCATCCGCATCCAGCGCGGCACGACCAATGCCAGCTTCACCGTGCGCAAGATTTCCGACGGCGTGGGCGTGGAGCGCATCTTCCCCATCAACTCGCCCTTCATCGACCATGTGGAAGTGGTGGCCCAAGGCCGGGTGCGCCGCAGCCGCCTCTACTACCTGCGCGGGCGCAAGGGCAAGGCGGCCCGCATCAAGCCGCGCGCCCGCTACTGAGCGCCCAGCGCGGACGCCGGAGCGGCCCGACGTCCGCCATTGCCCCACAGGGCCGTCCCTGTCTTCCCGGATTTGCCGGGCTCACGCCGACTCCCCGTGGGGAGCCGCCTCTTGTCGCTGGCATCGACGAGGCCGGGCGCGGCTGCCTGGCCGGCCCGGTGGTGGCGGCCGCCGTCATCCTGCCCCCCGTGTATCATCTGCCCGGGCTGGCGGATTCCAAGCTGCTCACGGCGCGCCAGCGCGAGGCCCTCGCCCCGGCCATCCGGGGTTGCGCCGTCGCCTGGGGCCTTGGGGTGGTCTGGAGCCGCCGCATCGAGCGCGTCAACATCCTCCAGGCCACGCTGGAGGCCATGAGCCGCGCCGCCGCCACCCTGCGCCGGCCGCCCGGGCTCCTGCTCATCGACGGCAACAAGACCATTCCGGAGGCCCTGCTGCTCGCCTGGTGGCGCAAGAGCCCCGCCGCGCCGCCCCGGCAGCGCGCCATCGTGGGGGGCGACAGGTGCGTGCCCGCCATCTCCGCCGCTTCCATCCTCGCCAAAACCTTCCGCGACAGGCTCATGGCCGCCCTCGCCCGCCGCTGGCCCGGCTATGGCCTCGAGCGCCATATGGGCTACGGCACGGCCGAGCACCTTGCCGCCCTGCGGCGGCTGGGGCCCTGCCCCCAGCATCGGCGCACCTTCCGCGGCGTCCTGCCCGACGCGCCTGCCGAAGCCTGGGGGAAGCTGTGCTGAAAGCGCCCGCGCCGCACCTTGCGCTCGGCCGCCAGGGCGAGGACGCGGCTGCCGCCATCCTGCGCCGGGCCGGGATGTCCATCGTCGACCGCAACTGGCGCGAGGGGCGGCTGGAGCTGGACTTGGTGTGCCGGGACGGCGACACCGTGGTCTTTGTGGAGGTGAAGACCCGCGCCACAAGAGAACGCGGCGGTCCCGAGGGCGCGCTCACCATAGCCAAGCAGCGGAACCTGGGCCGGGCGGCGCAGGCGTGGCTCGCCGCGCATGAGGCCTGGGACGCGCCCTGCCGGTTTGATGTCGTCTGCCTTGTCGCCCGCGACGGAACCTTCAGCGCCGAGCATTACCGCCATGCCTTCGACTTCGCCCCGTCTCTGGATAGTGGCCACGCCCCTTGGCAACCCTGGTGACCTCTCGCCGCGCGCCCGCGAGACGCTGGAAACAGCGGACCTCGTGCTCGCCGAGGACACGCGCCGGGCGGCCGCGCTCTTTCGCCGGCTTGGGCTCGCGCCCCGGCGCTTCCTGAGTTTTTATGAGCAAAACGAGGAGGATCGCCGCGAGGAGGTCATGGCTGCCCTGCGCTCTGGCGCGCAGGTGGCCCTCATTTCCGACGCCGGCACGCCGCTGGTGGCCGACCCGGGCTATCGGCTGGTGCGCGCCTGCCGGCGCGAGGGCATCGCGGTCTCCCCCGTGCCCGGGCCTTCCGCGCCCGTGACGGCGCTCAGCGCAGCGGGTCTTGCTCCCCTGCCCTTTACCTTTCTCGGTTTCCTGCCAAGAGACGCCGCCGGGCGGCGCGCCCTGTTCAGGGCCTATGCCGCCGTGCCGGGCTCGCTTGTCTTTTTCGAGCGCAAGGACAGGCTTGCGGAAAGCCTGGCCCTTGCCGCCGAAATCCTCGGCCCGCGCGAACTCGCCATCTGCCGCGAGCTCACCAAGACCCACGAGGAATTCCTGCTCGGCCGGCTGGAAAAAGCCGGCGAGCTCGCGCGGGACCTGCTCGGGGAGATCACGGTCGTCATCGGGCCGCCCGAAGGGGCTCCGGCACGGGCGGATAGGGCCGAAGCCGAAGCCTGCCTCCACGCCCTGCTCGGGAAGGGGCTCAAGCCGCGCGAGGCCGCGCGCGAGGCCCACAGCCGCCTCACGGGCTGGAGAGACAAGGAGCTGTATGCGCTTATTCCGGGGGTGGACGGATGATAACAGGGAGGCGCCTCTCCCCCGTGGACGGCGGCGCCCACTCCATGTAAGATGGCGGCGGAGACGATGCCATGGCCCATTCCATCCGCGAGACGCCCCGGGGCCTCG
>CAMWTD010000265.1 GCA_947177085.1 uncultured Desulfovibrio sp. | reverse complement strand
CTCGATCATCAGGCGCTGGGTGGAATCGTAGGTGCCGGTGGCCGCCTGCTCGGCCAGTTCCTTCATGCGCACGAGCTTTTCGTCGATGACGCCGAGGGCCCCGTCCGCCGTCTGGAGGAGGGAAATGGCGTCATTGGCGTTGCGCACGCCCTGGTTCAGAGCCGCGATATCCGAGCGCATGAGCTCGCGGATGGCGAGGCCGGCCGCGTCGTCCGCCGCGCTGTTCACGCGCAGGCCGGAGGACAGGCGCTGGGTCGAGGTCTGAAGGTTGCCGTAGTGGCTGGTGAGGGTGTTGGCGACATTGGTGGCCATCTGATTGTGATTGATGTACATGACATTCCTCCATGAATGTGCTGTTGCCCGGCGGCGCACTGTGCACGCCCGCGTCCCTGCGGACTACCGCCGTACGATGCCTGCTCCCGCAGGGTTGTCGTTATTGCTGTCTCCGCCCGTGCTTTCCGGTCTTTGCCGGAATCTCGCGGGCGTCTCCCCCGCCTCGGGGGTTTCCCCCCTGCCCTGGCTCGTGGCGCCAGGGGTGGCAAAATCTGCCTGAATCAACCTGCACCCGTTTTTATGCAGAGTTCGTGCCAGATTTTGCGTCTTGTCGCCGGGTGGGGATGCCATTTTAACGGTGCCGGCCTTTTGATCATCCGGCATCGCTTTCCCCTCCTGGGCGACGCAAAAATACAAGCAAGAACCGGGCCGTTTCCGTGAAAGTTATCAACAAGCTATTGACGCTATATTATTGATGCTTATTTTCAATTCACAAATTTTCCACAGGAGGTTGTGAATGAATACCATGTTTGTCATGCCCCGCCGCTGGCTCGCCGCCGCCGAGGCCGCGCGCAAGGCCGCTTCGCCCGTGCGCGACGATATAGACGCCATGTGTCAGAATGATGCCGCCCGCAAGGAGCGCCGCGCCCCGGGCATCCTGCCCTGCGTGGACCTTGTGGCCGACGCGGACGCCTATTCCCTCTCCATGGAAGTCCCCGGCGTGGAGCCGGAACAGATCACCCTTGAGGTGCGCGAGGAAAACCTCGTCATCTCCGGCGAGAAAGCCTCGCCCCATGCCGAAGGGGCGGCCCGCATGGCGGCCGAGCGCGTCTTTGGCGAATTCCGGCGCATGTGGGCGCTCCCCGAGGATGCGGACGCCGACGCCATCACCGCGGCCACGAAAAACGGCGTCCTGACCGTCACCGTGCCGCGCAAGGCCGCGCCCGAGCCCCAGCACAGGACCATCGAGATCACGCGGCAATAATCTCCCGAAAGCCTCCTCCGGGCAGGCCGCCTTGCGGCCGGAGTCCCGGCGCGGCATATGGGGCCGCGCCGGGACTTTTTTACCCCCGAGGAAAAGACGCCCGCGGCAAATGCTGCCGGGGCGTCAGCCGCCTGACAAGGCGCGGCGAGCCGTCCTTTCCTCTTCCCGGCCGAAACTTGCCGAGCCCCCGGCCCCAAAACAAAAGCCCGCGGCTCTCGCCACGGACTCTGACTGATGACAAACCCCGCTTTGCGGGGTTTGCGCCGTCTAAGCCGCAAGGCGGCTTGACGGCAAAGCACGAAAATCGCTCGCTTAACGGCGCAGCAAAGCTGCGACCTGCCCCCAATTTTCGGGGCTGCTGACTTAGTCAGCAGCAAAAGCCCGTGGCTCTCGCCACGGGCTTTTGCTTTCCCCGTGCTCCCTTGTGGGGAGCACGGGGACCCCTCCACCAATTTCTAGCCGATGAGCTGCATGGCCATCTGCTGCATGCTGTTGGCCTGCGAGAGCATGGCCACCGAGGACTGCGTCAAAATCTGGTTGCGCACGAACTGCGTCATTTCCGTTGCCACGTCCACATCGGAGATGCGCGACTCGGCGGACTGGAGGTTCTCCGCCTGGGTCGTGAGATTGGAAATGGTGTTTTCGAGCCGGTTCTGGAGCGCGCCGAGATGCGCCCGGATCTTGTCCTTGGAAATAATGGCGTTGTTGATGCCCACAAGCGCCTTCTGGGCCGCTTCCTGCGTGGAGACCGTACGGGCGTCAGACTCATCGCTGAACTTGGTGGCCTGGTTGCCCACACCCAGGGCGGACGCGGTGCTCGTGCCGATCTGGATGTAGTAGTAGTCTTCCGCGGAGTCGTTGGCCGAGCCGAAGTGGACCTTCAGCTTGCCCGTGGACTCGATACCGCTGTCGCCGCCGCCTGTGCCGGCATGGTCGTCGTCGGCCAGGTCGCCGTTGAGCAGCTTGATATTGTTGAAGTCCGTGGCGTTGGCGATTCGGGTGATTTCCGAGGCCATGGCCTGGTATTCGGACTCGATCATCAGGCGCTGGGTGGAATCGTACGTGCCCGTGGCGGCCTGTTCCGCCAGTTCCTTCATGCGGATGAGCTTTTCGTCGATGATGCCGAGGGCGCCGTCCGCCGTCTGGATAAGGGAAATGGCGTCATTGGCGTTGCGCACGCCCTGTTGCAGGGATGCGATATCCGCCCGCATGAGTTCGCGGATGGCGAGGCCGGCCGCGTCGTCGGCCGCGCTGTTGACGCGCAGGCCCGAGGACAGGCGCTGCGTAGAGGTTTGCAGGTTGCTGTAGTGGCTGGCCAGAGTGTTGCCGACGTTACTCGCCATCAGATTGTGATTGATATACATACATTCCTCCCTGAATGCTGTACGTCACGGGCGGCGCACCATGCAGACGCGTCCCTGCGTCCTTCCGCCTCAGTGAGCATATCGGCGTTCCGGGCCAAAGGATTAGGGCCGGGAGGAAAATTTTTCCTAGTGGCAACTTATTGTTTTTTCAGGAAAGAGGAGTTTTTTCGTCAGGCGGGCGGCAAAAATTTCCCGGCTGCGCGGCGAGCGGCCCCCTGCCGTCCCAGGACTCGGCGAGGTCGCGCTCCTTTTGGGAGAGGAGCCCATACCAGCGGCGGCGCATTTCGTTAAAGCAATTGATGCGCAGCTCCTCCCCGGGCCAGGGCTTGCTCACCTCCCACGGCTTCGGGCCGTGGAAATGGACGATGTGCGCGGTGTCGAGGCAATCCGCCTGGTAGGGGG
>CAMWTD010000264.1 GCA_947177085.1 uncultured Desulfovibrio sp. | reverse complement strand
CGCCCCTCGCCGTGGCCCGTACGGCCGCCCGCGCGGCCGAGGGCCTGGGGTGCGCGCCCGAGCGCCTCGACGTGGCCGTTAGCTCCAACCTGCTCAAGAACGGCATGGGCGTCATGGTTCCCGGCACGGGCGAGATGGGCCTGGGCATCGCGGCCGCGGCCGGGGCACTCGGCGGCAAAAGCGAGCTCGGCCTGGAATGCCTGCGCGACCTTGCGCCGGAACAGGCGGCCAAGGCCAAGGCCCTGCTGGCGGAGGGCAAGGTGGATCTGCACCTTCCGGCGGACAATGAGCTTTTGCTCTATTGCAAGGTCGTCGCCCACGGGGGCGGCCACACGGGCACGGCGGAGCTGCGCGATTCCCACGCCAACATCACCAATGTCTGGCGCGACGACGAGCTCGTCTTCTCCGGCGGCAATGCCGCCGCAACGGAAGGCGACGGCGCGCCGGACGAATGGCCGCTGAGCCTCGCCGCCATCCATGACTTTGCGACGACGACGCCGCTGGAAAACATCGCCTTCATCCTTGAGGCCGCGCACATGAACCGCACTGTCGCGGAGGAAGGGCTTTCGCGCCAGTACGGCCTGGCCGTGGGCAAGAATATGGACGCCCAGGTGCGCCGTCACATCCTCGCCGACGACATGCCCACCTTCGCGGTCAAGCTCACCGCTGCGGCGGCCGACGCGCGCATGGCCGGCGTGATGATGCCCGTCATGAGCAATTCCGGCAGCGGCAACCAGGGCATCACCTGCACCATGCCCGTGGTGGCCTGTGCCATCCGGCTGGAAAAGAGCGACGAGGACCTGGCGCGCGCGCTCATCATGAGCCACCTGACGGCCATCCACATCAAGCACCATCTGGGACGCCTTTCCGCCCATTGCGGGGCCATGGTGGCCGGTACGGCGGCCGCCTGCGGCATCACCCTTTTGCTCGGGGGCGGCCTGCGCGAAATGGAAATGACCGTGCGCAACATGGTGGGCAATGTGGCGGGCATGATCTGCGACGGCGCCAAGAGCTCCTGCGCGCTCAAGGTGGCCTCGGCCGTGGGCGCGGGCATCCAGGCGGCCATGCTGGCCCTGGAGGGCTCGGCCGTGCCCGGCAACGAAGGCATCGTCTCCGAAGACATCGAGGCCTGCATCGCCAACCTCGGACGCCTCGGCTCCACGGGGATGCGCGAGACGGACAAGGTGATCCTCGACATCATGCTGCACAAGCAATGAGCGCCTGCGCGGCTTGCGCGCCCTTCTCCTTCAACACGAAAAGGCCCCGCAAGGGGCCTTTTCATCGGCAGCGCATGAAGCGGCTGTTCAGGATCTCGTCATTGACAAGGTGCTCGTCCCCGCAGCGCGGACGCAGCTCCGCCCCAAGGGCGCGCAGGCGCTCCACGCCGAGTTCCACAGCAGGGCCGATGGCCGCGCGCACGCCGTCGGAAAGGCTCTGGCCAAATTCAACCCTGAGCGGCTGGCAGCCGATGAGGATGCGCGTGGCGGGCAGCGCGTTGCGCAGCGCGGCCAGGGCCAGCACCTCCATGAAGCCGTTCTGGTGCGGGCTCAATTTGCGCGCGCCGAGCCACAGGGGAACGCCCTCGGCTTCACGCACGGCGAGACTGCCCGGCGAAAGCCCCATGTCCGCCGCGTCAAAGACCAGGAGGCAGTCGGCCTCGGTCACCGGGCCGTAGAGTGTCTGGCCCTGCGTGCCGCCGTCCATGACGCGCACATTGGCGGAAAACTCATATCCCGCATACAGGCGCTCGATGGCGTGGATGCCGAAGCCGTCGTCCCCGCAGAGGATGTTGCCGAGCCCGAGCGCCAGGATGCGCGGCGCTTCAGGCATCACCGGCTTCCGCCTCGGCGCGCAGGTCGGCCCTGTCCTCGGCGGGCGTTGCCTTGACGAGGCGCACGCCGTTGACCATGGTGGAAATCATGGTGGTCCTGCCCATGATTTCCTCGCGGATGACCATGTACACGTGGATCATGACAAAGGCCACGAGAATGACCATGCCCACGCGATGCCAGACCACAAGGTCGAGCAGGTTGCCCCCGGACCAGTACACGAGGTCTTCCATGAAACGGAACATGTGGAAGAACTGCGAATAGCCCTTGGCCTGGTAAATGCCGAGGCCCGTGAGGCACATGAAGATGATGGCGACCACGCAGACGAACATGCCCGCCTGGGCCAGCGGATTGTGCCCCATGTGGATGTCGCCCGACTTGGAGAGGAAGCAGTACCAGCGGATGTCGTCACCAAGGCCGCGCCACCACTGCTTGCGCCAGAAGGGGAGGATGAAGATCTGGCGCGAGACCTGATTTCCCACTAAGGCCCAGAGGATGCGGCAGACCATGGCGACGACGAGGATGAGCGCCGCCGTGTAGTGGGCCATGATGAGCTTGCCGAAATAAAAGAGCCTGGTGGGGTCGCCCGTGAGCGATTGCGGCGGCTTCCCGATGTAGTGCCCGGTCACGAAGAGCGTGAAGATACAGGCCACGATGGTCCAGTGCCAGAGGCGCACCGGAAATTCGTACACGTAGACGCCCTGGCCCGGTTTGGGATGGATATTGAGGATGTTCATGCTGACCCCCGGTGGCTGACAGGAGAAAAGGGCTTCAGCCCAGCCTGACCACGGCCAGCTCATTGCCGTCGTCGCTCATGACGTGGGTGGCGCAGGCAAGGCAGGGATCAAAGCTGTGGATGGTGCGCAAGATTTCGAGAGGCTGCTCGGGCACGGCCATCTTCGTGCCCATGAGCGCGGCCTCGTAGGCGCCGAGCTGGCCCTGGTCGCTGCGCGGGGCCGCATTCCAGGTGGTGGGCACGACGCACTGGTAGCCGGAGATGACGCCGTTTTCAATCTCCACCCAATGGCCGAGCGCGCCGCGCGGCGCCTCGGTGAAGCCCACGCCCGCGGCCCTGGCCGGCCACGCGGCCGGGTCCCACTTGTCGATGAAGGCGGTGGTGGAATCGCCGTTCCTGATATTCTCCATGAGGCGGCCAAGCTGCCCCTTGGAGGTGCGCATGGCCCAGAGCGCCTCGTGGCAGCGGGCGAC
>CAMWTD010000263.1 GCA_947177085.1 uncultured Desulfovibrio sp. | reverse complement strand
CTTCTCCAGAGCCCGCGCCCGCCGCCCGCTCCCGCACGCCAGCGGGCAGGGACAAGGTGGGCATCGACGCTCAGGGCGGCGCGCAATGGCTCGCCCTGGAGCCGGGTCTCGATTTTGGCGAGTTCCGCCTGGAAGGCGGCGACTTCCGCCTCACGGCCCTGCGCATCGACCCGGAAAAGTTCGACTTTGAGCTCTGCGCCAGTTCCGCCGACGGCAAGGGGCCGCGCGCGCTGGACGCATGGGGCGAGGAGCGCGACCTTGTGGCCGCCATCAACGCGAGCATGTACAGGGAGGACGGCATAACGAGCACGGGCTACATGCGCGGCGGGGGGCACGTCAACAATCCCCGCCTGGTGGACCGCTTCGGGGCGTTCTTCGTGGCCGGCCCGGATGCCGGGGGCCTGCCAAGAGCCGCCATCATCGACCGCGACACGCCCGACTGGAAGGAGCGCATCGGCCGCTATGACCTCGTCATCCAGAATTACCGCATGATCAACGGCGACCGGCGCATCCTCTGGAGCCCCGGGGGCCCGCTCTACTCCATTTCCGCGGTGGCGCAGGACGGCGCGGGCCGCATCCTCTTTCTCCACAGCCGCGCCCCGGTGGAAGCCTATGCCTTCGCCCAGCAGCTCCTGCACCTGCCGCTCGACGTGCGCACCGTCATGTATGTGGAAGGCGGCGCGCAGGCCGGTCTGCTCGTGCGCTCGCACTCGCTCAGGCGCGACATGGGCGGCCTGCATGCGCCGTCGCTGCTCGTGACGGGAAACCTCAAGGCGCTTTTGCCCAACGTGCTTGGCGTGCGGCGCAAGGGGACGGCCGCGGCCCCGGCCGGGGACGGATAAACGCCTTTACAATGGGGCGGCTTTCCGCCATAATCCTAGCAGGTCGGTAGGTGACAGCCCCCGGGGCTGCCCCGCCCCGGAGCCGCAGGCGCGCCCGCGCGCCTGCTCCCTTGCAAGTACAATGAGACCCCTTACCAGAGAGGTTGCAGTATGACCAAAAGGCTTGAAGTGTATAAGTGCAATGTGTGCGGCAATATCGTCGAGGTGCTCCACGCCGGCGACGGCGAGCTGGTCTGCTGTGGGCAGCCCATGAAGCTCATGCAGGCGGGCTCCACCGACGGCGCCACCGAAAAGCATGTGCCCGTCATCGAGAAGTGGAAGAAGGGCTACCATGTCAAGATCGGCAGCGCCCGGCATCCCATGGAGGAGAAGCACTATATCGAGTGGATCGAGCTCGTCACCGATGACGGCAAGGTCTACCGCCGCTTCCTCACCCCGGCCGACGAGCCGGAAGCCTTCTTCGACGAGGTGGAGGCCGACAAGGTGACGGCCCGCGAATTCTGTAACCTGCACGGTCTCTGGAAGGCCGAAAACTGAAACCCTGCGCCCGCGCGGCGTCCGGCAAGGAGTGACACCATGGCAGCCAACTATGTTTGCAGCGTCTGCGGCTATGAATACGAACCCAAGGAACACGACGGCGTGGCCTTCGAGGACCTGCCCGACGACTGGACCTGCCCGGTCTGCGGCGTGGGCAAGGACCAGTTCAACAAAATGTAGCGCGCATTTCGGCGCAACGACCTGATTGCCGCCCCGTCTTGCCCTTTGGCGAGGCGGGGCGTTTGCAGCTACGCGCCGGAAGGGCGCGGTCTTTCTTTCCCGGGCCTTCCGCCCTGCTGACACTTCGGAGAACACCATGCAGCCAATCGAAATCAAGAAAGATATTTTCTGGGTGGGCGAGGTCGATTTCGACCACCGCGACTTCCACGGCTATTCCCGCTGCCCGGACGGCACCACCTGCAACGCCTACCTCATCAAGGACGACAAAAACACCCTTGTGGACTGCGTGCCCTCGGGCATGGAGGGCGCGCTGCTCTGCCGCCTCGCCAAGACGATGCCCCCGGACAAGGTGGACTACATCGTCTGCAACCACATGGAGCTGGACCACCAGGGCGCGCTCGCCGAAATTGTGGAGCGCGTCCGGCCGGAAAAGATCTTCGTCTCCCAGCTCGGCCTCAAGACCATGGCCGGCTATTTCGCGGGCAAGGACTGGCCCATCCAGGCCGTGAAAAGCGGCGACGTGCTGGAGCTCGGAAAGCGCCGCATCATCTTCCAGGAAACGCGGATGCTCCACTGGCCTGATAGCATGGTCTCCTACATCCCGGAAGAAAAACTGCTTATCAGCAACGACATCTTCGGCCAGAACATCGCGAGCACCGCCCGCTACACGGACGATTTTGACGATCAGGCCGAATTTGTGCGCCGCATCAAGGAATATTACTACAATATCGTGCTGCCTTATTCGCCCACGGTGCTCAAGGCGCTGCCCGTGGTTGAGAGCCTCGACATCGACATGATCGCCCCGGACCACGGCCTTATCCACCGCGGCCGGGACGCCGTGCGCTTCATCATCGACATGTACCGCAAGATGGCCGAGCAGAAGCCGCAGCAGCGCGCCGTCATCTTCTACGACACCATGTGGAAGTCCACCGAGCACATGGCCTATGCCGTGTGCGACGGCCTTTCGGAAAGCGGCGTGCCCACGCGCATCATGTCGGTGAAGCACAACCACCACAGCGCCATTATGACCGAGCTTGCGGACTGCGGCGCGGTGCTCGCCGGCTCGCCCACCCACAACAACGGCATCCTGCCCCTGGTGGCCGCCATGCTCACCTATATGGAGGGGCTGCGCCCGCAGAACCGCGTGGGCGGGGCCTTCGGCTCCTTCGGCTGGTCCGGCGAAGCGCCCAAGCAGTTGCAGGCGCGCCTCGCCGCCATGCACATGGACATGCCGGCCGAGCCCGTCAAGTGCGCCTGGCGTCCTGACAAGGATGTCTTCAAGGCCTGCCACGCCCTCGGCGCGACCGTGGCCGACGCGCTCAAGAAGAAATGCGCCGCCGCCAACTAGCGGACGGCCAGCCTGTTTCCGCCGCTTCCCGCCGTGCCCGGGCCATCGTCTGCCCCGCGCGGCGGGAAGCGCTTTTTTGTTGCGCGAGGGCGCGGAATCCCCTACCTTAAGGCCCCTCACGTCAGGGAAAATGCTGGCCGCGGCCAGC
>CAMWTD010000262.1 GCA_947177085.1 uncultured Desulfovibrio sp. | reverse complement strand
TCCTCAAGGCGGGCCCGGAGCACCCGCTCCCAGCCGCGCTTGACCACGGCCATGTCGCGCGGCGTCAGGTTGAGCACGGTGAGGAAATGCGGCAACAGCGTCCCGTCCGCCCCGAGGATGCCGAAGCTCTTCTGGTGGCTTTCCATGCTCGTCAGCAACACTTCGGCGGGCACTTCCAGATAGGCGGGGTCAAAATCCGCGAGCAGCGGCACAGGATGCTCAACGAGGCCCTGCACCTCGTCGAGCAGGCTCTCCTTCCAGACCACAGTGCCGCCCACCGCGGCGGCCTGGGCATTGCCGCCCTCGAGGATGGCGCGCCGCCGCTTCGCCGGGTCCACCACCATGCCGCCCGCGCCTTCCGCCACGGCCACATAGTCGGCCGCCGACGGCACGCTGTGCGGCCCCTCGCCGTGGACGCGATGGCCCCACGTCTCCCGGCCGGAGGCAAGATGCCCCACCTTGAAGGGCACAACCTCGCCGTCCAGCAGCGCGAGCACCCAGCGCAGGGGGCGCGCATAGGCGAGCGAATGGGTCCCCCAGCGCATCCGCTTGGCAAAGGGCAGGCCCTGAATGACCTCCGGGCAGATCTGCGCCAGCAGGTCGGCCGCCGCCGCCCCGCCGCTGCGCTTCTTCACCGCCACGTATTCGCCCTTTTCCGTTTCCGTGCGGAAAACCTCGCCCTCCTCCACGCCGTTGGCGCGGGCGAAGCTCGCAAGGGCCTTGGTGGGCGTGCCGTCCGGGCCGTAGGCAACGCGCGCGGGGGGCCCGACGATGACTTCCTCGCGCTCCCTCTGCACCGGGTCCAGATCCTCCACCATGACCACGGCGCGGCGCGGCGTGCTCATGACGCGCAGGTTTCCGTACGCAAGGCCGGCCTTGTCCAGCGCGGCCGACATACGGGCGGCCAGCTCCGCCTCCTCGCCGGGCAGGAAACGGGCGGGCAGCTCCTCGCTGCCGATTTCCAGCACAAAGGTCGCCATGGCTTACCTCCCGGCCTTTTCTGTGAGCAGGGGATAGCCCTGCCGCTCGCGCTGCGCGGCGTAACGCGCGGCCACGCCGGCCGCCAGCGCCCGCACCCTGCCGATATAGCCGGTGCGCTCGGTGATGGAAATGGCCCCGCGGGCATCGAGGAGGTTGAAGGTGTGGGAGCACTTCAGGCAATAGTCATAGGCCGGCCAGGGCAGGTCGAGCTCGAGCATGGCCTTGCATTCGGCCTCGAAATCATTGAACTGCCGTAGCAGCATCTCGGCATTGCTGGCCTCGAAATTGTGGCGCGACTGCTCCACCTCGTTCTGGTGGTAGATGTGGCCGTAGGTCACATCCTTGTTCCAGGCAAGGTCGTAGACGGATTCCACGCCCTGCAGATACATGGCGAGGCGCTCGAGGCCGTAGGTGAGTTCCACGCTGATGGGCGCAAGGTCGATGCCGCCCACCTGCTGGAAATAGGTGAACTGGCTCACCTCCATGCCGTTGAGCCACACCTCCCAGCCGAGGCCCCAGGCGCCGAGGGTGGGCGATTCCCAGTCGTCCTCCACAAAGCGGATGTCATGCGTGGCCGGGTCGATGCCGAGCGCGGCGAGGCTTTGCAGGTAAAGCTCCTGCACATTGTCCGGCGAGGGCTTGAGTATGACCTGGAACTGGAAATAGCGCTGGAGTCGGTTGGGATTTTCGCCATAGCGGCCGTCCGTGGGCCTGCGGGAGGGCTCCACATAGGCCACCTTCCACGGCTCGGGCCCGAGCACCCGCAAGAAGGTGCTGGGGTTGAAGGTCCCCGCGCCGCACTCCACGCCCGAGGGCTGCTCGATGACGCAGCCCTGGCTGGCCCAGTATTGCTGAAGGGTAAGGATGACGTCCTGAAAATACATGCTGTTTCCTCTTGCGCCCGGGCCCCGGGATATGAGCCCGCGCCGCCGCAAAAACCGCGTCACACGCGGCGAAAATAGCCATTCTCCCAGGCGAGGCCCAGATGGTACTGGACAAAACCGTCAATAAGCCGGGCGCAGGCGCGCCGCTCCGCAGCGGGCAGCGCCTCCGCAGGCCATGCGGACGGAAAACTTTGCTGCACTGCGCGCAAAACGTCAAGTCCGCGCCGCGAGATGTCCACGCAATAACGCGTTTCGGCAAGAGCGCGCGCCGCCCGGCAGCGGGGACAAATCAAGAGCCCCTCATCCACCACGAAGCTGGCCTGCTCCCCCACTTCCGCGCCGCAGACGCCGCAGCGCCCGAGATTGGGGGCAAAGCCCAGGGCCCCGGCCAGCCGCAGGCGGAAGAACAGGGCCAGCAGTTGCGGCACGGCGCGGCCCTCTTCCAGCATTTCGCGCAGGTCTTCGAGCAGGGCGAAGCTCTCGGGAGCGCCCTCGCCGTCCACGCCCAGGGCCTCGAGAAAGCGCAGGCAGTTGGTGGCGAGGCCCATGCGCCGCCAGTCGGCGCGCAAGCCCCGTGGGCCCCGCAGGAGCGCCGCTTCCTCCAGGTTGAGGAAATCCCCCCGGCTCGAGACGCGCACCCGGCAGTGCAGGGTATTGAACACGTCAAGGCAGCCACAAAAACGCCTGCGGCTGCGGCTCGCCCCGAAAGCGAAAAGCGTGAGCGCCCCACGGCCGCGGCAGAGAAGCCGCAGCCAGAGATCGGCCTCGCGGAAGTGCCCCATGCGCAGCACCACCGCCTCGTCCAGCCACTCCCTCACTGGGCGTCTTGGGGCGGGAAGGTCAGGGTCCTCACCTGGCCGGACTGCCCGGCGGCCGGCATGGCCTGCCAGTCATAACGGATGCGCACGCCCCCGGCATTGCCGAGCTTGAGCTCGAGGCTGCGGGCAAAGGTGAGCGCGAAGGTGTCGCCCTTGCGAAGGGAGAACTGCCGGGTGTCCGTCTTGTCCGCGTTGGAGTGTATCCAACATTCTTCAGTGGCCGTGATGATGACCTTGTGCTGCCCGGGGGCGGCAGCCTCCTCGCCGCTCGCGGCCGCTGCGGCCTGCGCGGGAGCGGCCTCCCGCGCGGGGGGGGCGGGCGTCGCGACGCCTGACAGCGCCGGCGGCACTGAAGCAGTCGCTTATAAACAAAAGACGCGG
>CAMWTD010000261.1 GCA_947177085.1 uncultured Desulfovibrio sp. | reverse complement strand
GGCCCATGTCGATGATATAGTCCGCGTTGAGCATGACGTCCGTGTCATGCTCGATAACGACCACGGTGGCCCCCTGGGCCATAAGCGCGCGAAAGACCGCAAGCAGCCCGCGCACATCCAGCGGATGCAGGCCGATGGTGGGTTCATCGAAGATGTAGAGCGCGTCTCCCTGGGCGCGACCCATTTCGCTCGCCAGCTTGAGGCGCTGTGCCTCGCCGCCGGAGAGCTCCGGCGTGCCCTCGCCGAGGGTGAGGTAGCCGATGCCGAGCCTCTGAAGCGTGCGCAGGCGCTGGCGCACGCTTTTCCATTGCCCGCAGGCCTCGATGGCGGCGTCCACATCCATCGCCATGAGGTCCGGCAGGGAGACGCTGTGCCCTGACGATAGCTCTTGGCGCGCGAGCTGCGCTTCACGCGCATAGCGCGAGCCCCGGCACTCTGGGCAGGGAATGTCCACATCCGGCAGGAACTGCACATCCAGGCTGATGACGCCCGTGCCGTCGCAAGTGGGGCAGCGCAGCTTGCCTGTATTGTAGGAAAAATCCCCAGCCTTCCAGCCGCGCTCCCGGGCCGCGGGCGTGCGCGCGAAAATCTTGCGCAAGGCGTCGTGAACATCGGCATAGGTGGCGATGGTCGAGCGCACATTGACGCCGATGGGCGTGGCGTCGATGAGGCGCACGCGGGTGATGCCGCAGGCATCCAGGCTGCGCACATGGGGTGGCAGCGCCTTGCCCGCGCAGGCCGCCTCCAGCGCCGGGGCGAGACTTTCCAGCACGAGCGTCGTCTTGCCGGAGCCGGAAACCCCCGTCACCACGGTGAGCCTGCCCTTGGGGATGTCCACCTCCAGCGGGCGCACGGTATGGATGCCCCCGATGGCGAGATGGATTGCGCCTTCGGCGAAAAGCGGGGCCGTATCTTCATGCTTCGGCTCCGCCACAGGCTCGCCTGCCAGAAAGGGCCCGATGCGCGAAGCCGGGTCGTTCTCGATGTGCGCCACCGTGCCCTGCGCGATGATCTCGCCGCCCGCGCCCCCCGCTCCGGGCCCGAGCTCGATGACCCAGTCCGCGCGCTCGAGCAGTTGGACATCATGGTCCACCAGCACTACCGAGTTGCCGTCGGCCACAAGGTCGCGCATGATGCCGGCCACGCCGCCGAGATTGGCGGGATGCAGCCCTATGGAGGGCTCATCCAGCACATACAGCACGCCCGTGGTGCGGTTGCGCACGGCCCGGGCAAGCTGCATCCTTTGCCGTTCGCCCGTGGAGAGGCTGGCGGCGCTCCGCTCCAGCGCAAGGTAGCCCAGACCCAGCTCCAGCAGTCGTCTCGCGGCTCCCTGGAAGGCATCCACTATATCGGCCGCCATGGGCCGCATGGGCGCGGGCAGACTTTCCGCCACGCCGTCCACCCAGGTCGTGAGCTCGTCCAGATCCATGCGGCATACGGCATCCAGCCCGAGGCCGCGCAGCCGCGGGGCGCGCGCCGCTTCTGACAGCCGCGAGCCGCCGCAATCGGGGCATTCCTCCTGCTTGAGAAAGCGCTCCACGCGCTTCATGCCCTTTTCGTCCTTGACCTTGGCGAGCGCGTTTTCCACCGTATACACGGCATTGTAATAAGTGAAATCGAGTTCCCCGGCCTGGTTGCTGTTTTTCGGCTTGTAGAAGATGTGCTTCTTGACGGCGGGGCCGTTGAAAACGATGTCCCGCTCCCGGGGCGTCAATTCACGGAAGGGTACATCCGTGCGCACGCCCATGGCCCGGCAGACATCGGTCATCAGTGACCACATGAGGCTGTTCCACGGGGCCACGGCTCCCTCGTCGATGCTGAGGGATTCATCGGGGACGAGGCTTGCCCTATCCACCGTATGCACGGTTCCCGTGCCCCCGCATGTGCGGCAGGCCCCCAGGTTGTTGAAGGAAAGCTCCTCGGCGGAAGGAGCGAAAAAGCGCGCCCCGCACTGCGGGCAGGCAAGCTCGCGCTCCGCAGCCACATCCAGCGTGGGCGCGAGATAGTGGCCATTGGGGCAGCGATGGCTCGCGAGCCGGGAGAACATGAGGCGCAGGCTGTTGAGAAGCTCGGTCCCCGTGCCGAAGGTGCTTCGCAGGCCGGGCACGCCGGGGCGCTGATGCAACGCGAGTGCCGCGGGCACATAGAGGACTTCATCCACCTGGGCGCGCGGGGCCTGGGTCATGCGACGGCGCGTATAGGTGGAAAGCGCTTCGAGATAGCGCCGCGAGCCCTCGGCATAGAGCACCCCCAAAGCCAGGGAGGACTTGCCGGAGCCGGACACGCCCGCAATGCCCACGATGCGGTTGAGCGGCACATCCACACTGATGTTTTTGAGGTTATGGACACACGCCCCGCGTACCTTGATGCAGGCGGGGACCTGCGCTGCTTCGCCATTCATGGGCTCTTCCTTTTAACGTGCTATTCGAGATTCCTGAAACCCTCGATGCCTTTTGCAATGAGGCAATCCGCATACTCTATCATGGTCTCGAGGGGTATGGATTTTCCGGAAAGTATCCATTGCCGGTAAAGTCCGGCTCCAGAATTATAGATAAAACATAGCAAGATGTCCTGTCGTTCCCTTGAAAGCGAAGTGAACCAGCTTGAAGCGAACCATGTACCGCGCACCAGGCGCATGATAAGCCGTGCGCCTAGCCGCTGGTAACTGTCGCTGCACACAAGGTTGTCGTAATATTTGCCCTGACGGGTGGAAAATTCATAAAATATTCTGGTGATTTCCCGGATATTTTCCGGGGCGCTGTAGTCCTTGATGGAATGCAGATAGTCCCTTGTGATTTCTTCCAGGATTTCTTCAAAAAGACTGTCGAGGGAGGAATAATAGACATAGAAGGTCTTGCGCCCGATCTGCGCCTGCGCGCAGAGCGCGGAGACCGTCAGTTCATCATAGCTCGTTTCCGAAACCAGCTTGAGGAAGGCTTCGCGGATACGCGCAAGGGTTTTGGTGACCCTGAGATCCCTCTGCTTCCGGTCCACGCTCTGCCGCCTTTTGGGTAACACCTTCCGCCGGAATGGCGCATAAGTAACAGTTTGCGCCGAGCTGTTGTTGCCGTCGAA
>CAMWTD010000260.1 GCA_947177085.1 uncultured Desulfovibrio sp. | reverse complement strand
AATTCACGGGCGAGCTCCGCGCCGTAGAAGTCGCCCTCAGCATCCAGCAGGAAACTCTCCACGGTGAGGCGCTTGCCGCCGAAGGTGGGCTTGTGGCCGATATTGGTGACGGCGTCGAAGCTTTGGCCGCCGATGCGGGCGCGCGTGGCATAGACGCCGCCCCCGGGCAGCAGGGTGGCCGCGCCCTCGAGGTTGGCGGTGGGAAAACCGAGGCCCGTGCCGCGGCCCTCCCCGTGGGCCACAGTGCCCGCCACGGCATAGGGGCGGCCCAGCAGCCGCCGGGCGAGGGACACGTCGCCATCGGCGAGGCAGCGCCGAAGCCGCGTGGAGCTTACCGGCTCATGCCCGGCGAGCACCGCCGGAACCTGCTCCACCCGGAAGCCCAGGTCCGCCCCGAGGCGCTGCAAGAGCTCCGGGTGGCCGCTGCGCCCTCTGCCGAGGGTGAAATCGTGGCCCACCACAAGCTCGCGCGGCTTGAGCGGCAAAAGATAGTCGCGCACAAATGCCTCGGGCGGCAGCGCCGCCAGTTCGCGCGTGAAGGGGAGCTCGAGGATGTGGCGCACGCCGAGGCGCTCCAAAAGGGCAAAGCGCTCGGCCCGTGTGCTCAGGGGCGCGTGCGCGCGCTCGGGCGTGAGCACGGTGCGCGGATGCGGCTGGAAGGTCACGACAACGCAATCGAGCCCACCGGCGGCGCAGGTTTCGAGCGTGCGCCGCACCAGCGCCTGGTGTCCGAGGTGTACCCCGTCGAAATTGCCGATGGTCACGCCCGTTCCTTGCAGGGAGGCAAGGGCGTGGGGCGTGTCGGCTATCTGCATGGAAGGGGCTCCGGCGCGGACGCTGCTAGATCAGGCGGTCGAAAATAAAGCGGTAGACGCTGCGGATGTGAAGCGCCAGCTTGAGCGTGAGGGTGCGCTGCGCCTTTTCGTCCCGCTCGGCGAAGGAGGTGAGATGCCGCGCCACGTCGTTGAAGTCCGCGTCGCCCGTGGGCTGGAGCATCCCCCAGTATTGCCGGGCGCGCTCGGCGGCCTGTCGCGCGCCCTTTTCAGGATGGCGCGTGAGGTAGCCGTGAAGGAAGGTCGCGAACATGGCGTCCGCATCGTTGGGGAAGGAGCGCGAAAGCGCGAGCCGCCAGAGCGCCATATAGAGGCCGCGCAGCTCGAGGCACATCTGACGCCGGCGCAGGAACTGGAAACGGCCCACGCCCACCAGCTCCAGCTCGGGCGTGAAGTCCGCGTCGTCCAGGAGGGCGGCGAAATTGTCCAGGGCCACCTGGGTGATGGCTGGGCTTTCGTCCGGCTCCGCAAGATACTGCATGGGCGCTCCGTTGGATGCACACTGCGCGGGCGACCGGCCGCGCCGGTTGCCCGCCAAAGTTAGGCCATTTGGCCGCCGCTGCCTTCAGCGGCCGGGGCGGCTCCTTCCGGGCTTTGCCCGCCCTGGCCGCCGCGGCGTCCGCGGGAGCGACGCCGGCGCTTGCGCGGGGCCGCGCCCTCGCCTTCCGCCGGCGAAGCCGCCGCTCCGGCATTGGCCGCCGTGGCTGTTTCGCCGGGCGTCTCTCTCCTGCCGCGTGAACGCCCGCGCGCGCCGCTCCGGGAGCCGCGTCCCCCCGCCGGGGCCGGGGTCTCCGTGGGGAAGACGAGGCCCTCGCGCAGGCTCTCCTGGTGGCAGGCGTCCAGCAGCATGGCGAGGAGGAGCAGGTTTTCGTTTTCCTCGCCCTCGGCCGGGGCGGCCGCGCCGTCCGCGCCGCACGGGGCATCCGCCCCTTGCGCCAGCTCGCGCGCCAGGTCCGCGTAGCGCGCCACGCGCATCCGCTCGAGCCCGGTGAGGCCGCGCCAGCGCGCCTCCAGCAGGGCCATGAGCCGCGCGGAGGCGGCCTTTGCCGCGTCCGCGTCCGTGGGCGCGGGAATTTCCGTCAGGTTGATCTTGTAGTGGCGCGCGATGCGCTCGAGCTCCATGCGCTGCATCACGTCCACGAGCGAGATGACCGTGCCCGCCGAGCCCGCCCGTCCGGTGCGCCCGGCGCGGTGGATATAGCTTTCGTGGTCTTCCGGCGGCTCATAGAGGAAGACGTGCGAGAGCGCCGGGATGTCGATGCCGCGCGCGGCCACGTCCGTGGCCACGAGGTACTGGAGCTTGCCCTCGCGCACCTTTTGCAGCACGGCCTCGCGTTTGCTCTGCGTCAGATCGGCCGAGAGGCCGTCCGCGCTGTAGCCGAAGCCCTGCAGCACGCTCGCCACATAGTGCACATTGGCCTTGGTATTGCAAAAAATGATGGCCGAAGCCGGGTTTTCCGTCTCCAGCAGGCGCACGAGGGCCCGGTCCTTGTCCATGGGCTTGACCTCGCAGAACTCGTGCTGCACCTCGGCCACATGCACTTCCTTGCGCGAGAGGGAGAGCAGGTCCGGCGAGGTCATGAATTCCGCGGCCAGCTTGAGCACATGCGGCGGATAGGTGGCCGAGAAAAGGCAGGTGTGCCGCCGCTCCGGGAGATAGCGCTGGATTTCCTTCATGTCCGGATAGAAGCCGATGGAGAGCATCCGGTCGGCCTCGTCGAACACGAGCAGCCTGAGCATTGCGAGGTCGAGGGTATGCCTGAGCAGGTGGTCGAGCACGCGGCCCGGCGTGCCCACGATGACCTGCACCCCGGCGCGCAGCGCGTCCATCTGCTTCTTATAGCCCACGCCGCCGTAAATGGCGCAGACCTCGAGGCCCGTACCCGCGAACAGGGTTTTCGCCTCGCGCTCAACCTGCAGGGCGAGCTCGCGCGTGGGCGCGAGCACGAGCGCCTGCGGAGCCTTGAGCCCGGGGTCGAGCTCCTCCAGCATGGGCAAAAGATAGCAGCCGGTCTTGCCGCTGCCCGTGCGCGACTGGACCATGATGTCGCGCCCGGCGAGCAGGTAGGGCAGCGCCAGCGACTGCACGGGCATGAGGCTTTGCCAGCCGGCGCGGGCGCACGCCTCCCGCAGGGGCGCGGGGAGCTCGGCGAGGGTCACGGAGGGCAGGGCGTTTTCCGGCTCGGTGATGGAAATATCCACGAGCTCGCCAGGCCCGGCGTCTGGGGCGCAGGCCTGGCCCGGGG
>CAMWTD010000259.1 GCA_947177085.1 uncultured Desulfovibrio sp. | reverse complement strand
GACTGGCGCAGTTCCGCCGCCATGCTCAGGGGCCACTTTCCGCAAACGCCCGTCTTTGTCCCCGCGCTGGCAAATCCCCGCGCCGCCGACGCAGGTGAGGTCGCGGCTTTTTTCGCCTCCGTGTCTGACGCCCCTGTTACGCCCCTCAGCGGCGACGACGCTCTCGACCGGGCGCTGGCGGCTTGCGCGGCCATTTGCGGCCGGCCGGACCACATGGCGCTTATCGCCGGCTCTCTCTACCTGCTTGCCGAATTTTTTGGCCGTTACCCGCAACATCTCGCACCATCACATTCTCGATCGGAGTCTCTGCCATGAAAAACGACCTCGCCTACCATTCCCCTTCCGCCTGGGAGCGCTACGCCGATGCCCGCAAGCAGGTGCAGACGCTTGTCGGGCGCTACCTCGACTTCATCAGCCGCTGCAAGACCGAGCGCGAGACCATCGCCTACGTTCAGGAGCGTCTTGCGGCGGCCGGTTTCGGTGAGGACTTCAACGGGGAGCGTGTGCTGCGCCCGCTGCGCGGCAAGGCGCTGTTTGCGGCGCGCCGCGGGACTTTGCCCCTCAAGGATGGGCTCGCCCTCATCGCCGCCCATGCGGACAGCCCGAGGCTCGATTTCAAGCAACACCCGCTGGTGGAACAGCCGGGCGTTGTGCAGGCCAAAACCCACTACTACGGCGGCATCCGCAAGTATCAGTGGCTCGCGCGTCCGCTGGCCCTCCACGGCGTCATCATCCATGAAAATGGCGAACGCGTGGAGGTGAGCATCGGCGAAAAGCCGGGCGAGCCCGTTTTCTGCATTGCCGACCTCTTGCCCCACCTGGCGCAGAAACAGGGCGGCCAGAAATTGAGCGAGGCCTTTGAGGCGGAAAAGCTGAACATCATCCTTGGCCATGCGCCGGACGGAAGCCGCCCGCGCGGCCGTGGGAAGGCGGAGAAAGAGGACGGCCTCAAGGATGCGCTGCTCAAGCTGCTGCACAAAAAATACGGCATCACCGAGGAGGACCTCATCACAGCCGAGCTCGAGGCCGTGCCTGCGGGGGCAGCCCGCTTTGTGGGCCTGGACAAGGCCCTCCTCGGCGGCTACGGCCAGGACGACAGGATCTGCGTTTTTGCGGCGCTTGAAGCCCTGCTGACGGCGGATGCCGAGGCATCGCGCCCGCTGGCGGTGATCTTTTGGGACAAGGAGGAGATTGGCTCGGACGGGGCTACCGGCGCGGCCTCACGCTTTTTCCAGTACTGCGTGGAGGACCTCGCCGCGGCCTGGGCCCCCGGGACTTCGGCCTCGCATGTGCTCTTGAACAGCCGGGCCCTTTCGGCCGACGTGCAGGCCGCCCTCGATCCGGATTTTCAGGAGGTGCATGAAAAGCAGAACGCCGCCCTCATTGGCCACGGGCCCTGCTTTTCTAAGTTTACGGGTTCCCGCGGCAAGTATGGGGCGAGCGAGGCGGACGCCGAGTTTTTCGCCGAGCTGCGCGGCATCCTCAACGCCCGCAAGATCCCCTGGCAGGCGGCGGAGCTCGGCAAGGTGGACCTGGGCGGCGGCGGCACGGTGGCGCTCTTCCTGGCGGCCTACGGAATGCGCGTCATTGACCTCGGGCCGGCCCTCCTCTCCATGCACAGCCCCTTCGAGCTCGCGAGCGCGGCCGACCTCTATGCCACGGTGGAGGCGTACCGCGCCTTCTTTGAAGCCTGAGGCGGGAGTGCCCGGCGTTCAGGCCGGGCCTGAAGCCCCCTGCGGGCTCATGCGTGCCCGCGTGGACGGACGCCAGCCGCGCGGGCCGCGGGTGTCGCGCGCGATGCCCCCATCCGGCGCGCGAGGTGGGGCGGCTCGGCAGGCAATGTCTCTGCCGTTTGCAAATGGGCGTGGAGGCTCGCCATGAGCGAGGCCGCATCGCCGTGCTCCTCCTGCTGGCCCATGCCGCTCAGGAACCAGCGGGGACGCCCGTGCAGGACGCGCCGGCGGGTCTTGAGGCTCGCCTCGCGCATGGCAAGCTCCAGCCGCCACGCCCCCCTTGGCGTGTGCAGCAGGATGGCGCGGCCAGCGCTTTCCACCCGGTAGCCGGGGGGCGCGTCCTCGAGACGCAGCAAATCTTCCACTGCGGCCCGCATGAGGGTGAGGTGCTCCACCGCGGGGACCTGCTTCCGCTCCTCCCTGAGCTTGTGCTCGCCATCCTGGATTTTCGTGAGGAACTTGCGCCGGTCATCATCCAGCGTGCTCATGCCGCGCCGCATGATGCGGAAGCAGAAGACCAGCGCCGCCAGCATGATGGCCCCGCCCATGACCCAACCGAGCATGTCCGTGCTCCGGCTCCAGAGGACAGCGCCGCCCCGGCCGGCGCTCATGCCGACCGGGGCGTCCATTGCAAGGGTCTTACATGCCCTTGGAGCGCGCGTAGTGGTTGATGAGGCTGCCGTCCAGGAGAATCTGGCGCTCATTCTCGCTCAGGCCGCGCAGGGACAGGGCCACCTGCTCGGCCCAGGGCTTCTTGCCCGGTTCCACCTCGGTATGGACCAGCGCGGCGAGAATGGCGGGCCTGCCTGCCTCGATGGCGGGGCGGACGCCGGGAACTATGAGCCAGTCCCCCGGCTTGAGGTCGCGCGCGAGCTCCTTTTCCACCAGGAAGGGCAGGATGCCCCAGTTGATAAGGTTGGAGCGGTAGCGCTTGGTGGCATATTCCACTGCGAGATTTGCCCAGCCGCCGAGCACCTTCTGGCACGAGGCCGCCTGCTCCCGCGCCGACCCATCCCCGGGCTTCAGGGCGAAGATAAGCGAGCCGATGCCCACCCGGCGCAGGGGATGCGGCACATCCAGCATGGTGCACACCGCCGGTTGTTCCGTACAGATGTCCACAAGGCCGCGTACCTTGGCGAGCACCTCGGCGTCGTCGGGATTGGCAAGCCGCTTCTTTTCCAGCGCCTGCGCGGCCTTGGCGCGCCCCACATAGCCCGGGTCCTTGCGCGACAGGGTGAACTCCGCGAGCTTTTGCGGGTTGGAGCGCAAGGAGGAAGTCTCGCCGGAGGGGATGAGCTCGTCCGTGGTGGTAACAGGATCGGTGATGACGCTCGCCACTTCGAGGACCAGATTCTCGGGTAG
>CAMWTD010000258.1 GCA_947177085.1 uncultured Desulfovibrio sp. | reverse complement strand
GGCATGAAGAACACGCCCAGGATAGCCCCCACCTTGCCGAGCATGGCCGCGATGCCCATGCCCGCACCGCGCTCCGCCACCGGGTAGATGCGCGAGGGGATGATGAAGGTGATAAGGTGCGGCCCGGCGTTGAGCGCGGTCTCGAAAACCACGAAGGCGAGGAAGCTCAGCCACACGGGCCACGCCCACACATGGCCGGCCCAGAGCACGGCCAGCGAGATGGCGCAAAGCACGAAGCTCCAGCCCATGAGGCGCACGGAGTTGACCCTGTGCAGCACCGCGAGGCCGATGGCGAAGCCAGCGCCGATGAAGATGTTGATGAAGATGGTCGTGCGCACGGAGTCGAGCACCTTGGGCAGGCCCTCGTCCGCGCCGCCCTGAAGCCCGAGCGCCATGACGAGAATGGGCAAAAACACGCCGAAGCCGTAAACCCCGAGGCCCTCGCAGGCCCATGAAATGCCGCTGAAGATAACCTTGTCCAGGTTCTCGCCGCGGAACATCTCTCCCCACGACACCGGGGCCCCGGCCGCCTTCTTGGGCAGGGGCAGCACCTCGGCCCGCGGCCCGAGAAAGTCCCGCGCGGCCTTCTGGGCCTTGGCCGTCTCGCCCCGGGCCATGAGCCAGCGCGGGCTCTGGTACCAGCGCAGCCGCAGCAGGAAGCCCAGCACCCCGAGGCCGCCCACGAAAAGGATAAGGTCGGGCCACGCCGCGGCCGTGGGGTCGGCCCTGAGGAGAAAGTAGGCGTAGGCCGCGCCGCCCACGAAGCCCACGGCGCAGGTGGCCTTGGCGAGGCCCACGAAGAAGCTCTCCCAGCGGGCAGGCATGATCTCGGAGAGATAGCCGGAATCGAGGCTGTAGCCCCCGCCCACGCCGAGGCCGATGACAAAGAGGCTTGCGGCGAGCGGCCAGAAGCTGTCGGAGAAATACACCCCGCCAGCGCCGGCCGCGATGATCAGCGGGCAAAGGCGGAACCAGACGAGATAGCCCATGCTGTCCATGAGCTTGCCGATGAAGAGCGAGCCCACCGCGATGCCCACGAGGCCGCTGGCCCCGAGGATGCCCTGCTCGGCGGCACTCAGGCGCGGCGTGCCCAGAAGCAGGATAAGCGGGATGATGACGCCCGCGATGGTGGACAGCGCCGCGCCGATAAGCTGCTCCAGCGAGGCCACGGCAAAGATGTACCAATGCCGGGCCCGCAGGGGCATTTGCGCAAGGGGGACGAGTTGATCTGCCATTATGGTGTCCGGCACTCAGTTCTTGGCGCTCTTCTTGAGGGCCTTGGCCGTTGACGCGCCTTCCCCGGTGTGCTTCCAGTTGCTCTTGTCGGGCTCGTTTTCATCCAGCTTGTAGAGCGGCAGCAGGAAGAGCCAGGTCGCCACGCAGAAGGGCCCGGTCAGCGTGGGCAGGCCCCAGGGGGTCATGAGAGCGTCCATGCCCGCCTGGATGAAGACCGTGGCGATGACGCCCGTGATGGCCCAGAGGGCGGAGCGCCAGTTCACCTTGTAGAAGGTGCAGCCAAGCGCGATGGCGGTAAGTACGGGGCTGAAGCCGAAGAGGCCCGCGGTCACGTCCGCCGGGTCCGCGGCGAAGGCGATGGCCACCACGAGCGCCACGGCCGAGCCCACGGCCGCGTACACCGCCGCCCAGAGGCTGCACACGGCGAGGCCCACCAGGAAAATGAGGCCCGTGACCGCATTATTGATAAGGAAAACCTGCGAAATGCCCTTGAGCCAGTAGATGACGAAGGACTGGATGCTCCAGTCGATCTCGCCGCCGATATGGACGAGGAGCGCCGGGGAATCCGCGTCGGCGAGCGGCATGCCGGTGAGCACCCGCGCGGAGAGCAGGAAAACCCAGGTCAGGAAGACGAAGGGGAAGGTGAGCGAATTGATCTTGAAACGCACGGAGACATTGTTGAAGCCCCGCCGCATCCAGGTGGTGAGCATGGAGCAGAAGATCAGGGCGAGCCACATGAGCGGCACGGGCGCGAGAAAGGTGGGGAAGGCGCAGCCCACAAGGATGCCGTTGAAGCCCCAGAGGCCGTCCTGCCCGTCCTCGGGATATTCGCCGATGATCCAGCCCGCGAAGCTGCTGGCGATGAGGCCCACCACCGAGCCCCAGGCCACCTGCGGCGCGCCGGCGTTGTACGCGCCCCAGAAGATGCCCGCGAGAAAGAGCAGGCCCGTCCAGGCGCTCTGCTGGAACATGACCTGGCCGGAACCGCGCAGAATGTCCCGGACAGCGCCCTGCAACGAAAACACATAGGTGCGGGGCTGATCAGTCGTCGCCATATCGTTTCTCCTTCCTCTCAGCGCCAGGGAAATTCCTTGGGCAGCGGATGCCCCTTGACCGCCTGGCGCACGGTGGAACAAAACTCTCTCACCACAGCCTTGACCGGCCCGGGCTCCACGCCCAGGACCTTGAAAAGCAGCCCGGCCCCGTTGGGAAGATGCGTCACGCCCGAGGCGAGGCGCTTATCCTTGTCGATGAAGGGCTCCGTGGCCGCATAGACCTTTTCCGCCTGCTCCTCTGGGGCGAGCACGATGACATTGGCGAACACATCGTAGTGGTGCATCACGCCCACGTCGCGCAAATGCCCGGCGCGCGGGTCGATGACGAACTTCTCCCGGAAGAGCGGCGTGCCGTCGGGCCGCCGCGCGTGCGCGCACACCGAGAGCACGTCATACTGGAAGATCTCCCCTTCCTTGTAATACTTGCGGCCCGGCATGTAGATCTCGGAATAGAACATGGCCGCCGTTGGGTCGACCACGATGTCCGTATCCGAGATGTAGCGCGTGTGGCGGCAGGGGATGATTGGCTCGGGCAGGTATTCGAGATAGGAATCCGCCTCCAGGGTGATGGTCTGGCGCATGGCGGAATAGTTGCTCGTCATCTCGGCGAGCTTGGTGGCGGCCCCCGTGCTGATGAAGGCCATGGAGCCCTTTTTCAGCACGAAGTTCTGCACATAGCGGTCGCCGTCCACATTGGGGCCGCCCGAGGAGAGGATGTAGACGCAGGGCATTTCCGGGAGCTCTTCATCAAAATAGAGCTCCCGCTGCACGATAAGCGGGGCCCGGCGGACCAGCTCGCGCAGGATGGATTCTGGCTCTTATCCACATCTGCCG
>CAMWTD010000257.1 GCA_947177085.1 uncultured Desulfovibrio sp. | reverse complement strand
CCTCGGCCCTGTAGGCTTTGCATTTTACAACGATTTTATAGGTGGCCCCGGCAAAGGCCATATCCTTCTTCAGCTTCCAGCCGGTATCAAAGCTCATTTTGCCAAGTGGCGTATCCTTGCTTGTCATGCTGCGGCCCCAGTATTTTTGGCGGCGGCGATACCGCCCTGATGCGGAATATTGTTATGCACTTTCGACGGCACTTTCTGCAGGGTTTTCATATCCCCTTTCTCATGCCAGGTGTAGCCGTTTTCCTTGCGCCAGCGTTCCACATCTTCCGGCTTGCAGCCGCGCTGCTCCGCCAGGGCGGTATCCGCCTTGTCGAAATTGTCGGAGCGACTCGTCGAAAACTCCTCAATTTCGACGTCGCCCTTGCTTATCTGCTTAAAGTCCGGCTCGCCGTCCTTGAACGTCACGCCGTCGATATCGTGTTCTTCCAGTATTTCATCCCAGGTCTGGTTCTCGGGGTTGGCCTTGCCGGGCACATGCTCCCCCTCCGGGACCCATTTGCCGTCGCCGCGCTCCCCTTCCACCCATTTGCCGTTCTCCACCGGGCAGTGGCGCGCGTCCGCGCACTGCGGCCGAGCCAGGGATTCTTCGGGAAGCGGCGCGGTCGTCTCGGCTTCTCCCAGCTTATCCTTGAGGGCTTCAGGAAAATCAGGCAGCCTTTTGGAGACGTCTCTCCCATCAGGTCCATCACGCAACGGGGGGCCGTCGACCTCGGGAGGGAAACGGGGGCCGTCTTTGGGATGCGGAAATTTTGGGGGGAAACCGCTGCCCCCGGGCTCACGCTTGGGCGACGAAAATTCAGGGGGAATGTCCCCCCCGGAAAATTTGCCTATCATGCCCTTTTCCTCCTTTCCTCTTCACAAAAGCGTGTGTAGAGTCTTTTATAGTCATTTCCACTGTCTCTGCTGGCGAGCTCGCGCATGAGCGCCTGCCCGAAGGCAAGCTGCACAGCTTCGGAAGCTTCCGGCAGGTGGTCCCTGGCGATATCCTGCAGGCCCTCCATAACCTCCTCGAGTTCTGTTGCCCGGGAGATGCATTCCCAGAGCGGCCGAAGCGCTCCGGAAAGCTCCGCCACGAGTGCGGCGAGCCGGGGGAACCCGGCATCCTCCCAGATGGGCAGTGATGCCCCGGCGGCATGGGCGTCGAGCAGGCTTTCCACTTCCTTGCGCAGGCCGCCCTCAAGCTGGAGCGCCGCCAACTGGCCGCGCAGACGCGCCACGTCCAGTTCCAGCGGCTCCACCACGCGCCCCTGGAGAAGGAAGCGCAGCAGGTCCTGGCGCAGCTTTCGCGGGCTCGGCAGTTTTACCGTGCTGGCGGGGGCGTAGACCTTTTCCTCCAGCGGACACTTGTTGATTTTCGCCAGCACCGGCTCTATCCAGTCATTCTGGTAAACGGCGGCCACGCCACATTCCAGCCGCGCCAGCTCGGTGATCTGGTCATCGTCGAGGTTGGCCGCATGGCCCACCAGCTCGCGGTCGGTCTGGTCCGGCAGGCGCAGGATGATCTTGGTATTGGTGTTGCGGATGGCCGCCATGTCGAGCAGCGTGGGCGACTGGTCCACGATGATGAAGGCCTCGCCATAGGTGCGCATTTCCGCAATGGAATTGGCGAGCAGCTCCACGGCCTTGCCGAGCAGGTTCGCCCCTTCCGCGCTCTGCTCGGTGGAAGTGCGCTTGAGCAGGTTGTGCGCCTCTTCCAGCACCGTCACATGCGAGAGGCGGCTGTTGGAGACGTGCGAGGCCATGCGGTATTCATTGAGGCGCAGGATAAGCAGGCCCATGATAAGCGACTTGGTTTCCATGGAGCCGACGCGGCTCAGGTCCACGATGGCGTCATGGTCAAAAAGCTCGGCATCGGAGAGGTCGTCCCCGCCGAACAGGATGCCGTTGATGCCCGTGCAGAGCGAGCGGATGCGCGTGCAGAGCGCGCCCGCATAGTCGCCCTTGCTGTCCGCGGAGTAGCTCGACTCGGCCACCACCGCCTCGACCTGCGCGAGCAGGTCGGCAAAGCCGGGGAAGACCTCGCCGTTGGGATTCTCCGATGTCAGGATATCCCACCCGGCAGCCTCATAGGCCCTTTGCATGGCGTCCTTGAGCACGGCGGGCATGGCGGCGTACATGGGCCAGCAGGCATTGAACACTTCCACCAGGCGGTCCATGTGCTCCAGCACATGGATGTCCGGGTTGAAGCGGAAGGGATTGATGCGCAGCAATTTTTCAAACTTGTGGGGATTGGTGCCGTAGACCGAGACCTCCGGCAGGGCGCCGAAAACATTCTTGTATTCGCCCTTGGTGGGCTCGATGACCAGGAAGGGGATGTCGTAGCGCTCCTTGAGCTGGTTGATGATCTCATACACCGTGTTGCTTTTGCCGGAACCAGTGGAGCCGGTCACAAAGGTATGCAGGGTGAGGGAGTCGCAGTCCAGCCGCACGCTCGTGTGCGTGGGCCGGCCCATGCTGTACACCTTGCCGAGCTCAAAGCGCCTGCCCTCGGGCCGTGCGCCGTAGCGCAGCACCTCCATGCCGAAGTCGGCGTGCTCCACCACCGGAAAGCCGCACACGGACTTGCGCGGAAGGCCCATCTGGATGGCGAGCTCATTGCCGCTCACAAGGGCGGCCGGGGTGACCGGGACCGCTATGTCCCCGGTGCGGTAGGCAAAGAGCGGATGCACAAAGGCCCCGAGATAGTCGCGCATGGGGGGGAGCGCCCCGTTGTTGCGGCCCCAGAAGTTGATGGCCGAGAGCTCGAGCCCCGATTTTTCCCCTTTCATGAGGGCGCGGTAGGTTCCCGCGGCCATTTCCGCGGTCTCCTGGCTTTCGGAAAGGAAGTAGGCCGCGCATTCCCACATGCCCTGGCTCTCGCAATTCTCGATGCGCTCGAGCTGGCCGTCGAGGCGCTGCAGGATGTCCTGAATGACCTTGTTCTGTTGGGTGAGCTGCATGCTTTGGGAAGTGCCCTCGGTTCTTCCCTCGGTCTCGGTCCGGGTGGTGCTCTCGCCGCTGGTTGTTGTCACGCTTTCGCCATCGGTGCGGCCAATGGTTTCCGTATCGGTGGTGGTGCTGGTCCGCGTGACCGTTGTCGTTTCCGGCTGGATGCTGTTGAGGATGGCGTTACCGCCA
>CAMWTD010000256.1 GCA_947177085.1 uncultured Desulfovibrio sp. | reverse complement strand
CCAGCGGACCGCGCCCCGCAGCGGCGGGGTCGCAGGCCCAGGGCTCACCAGCCGGCGGAGAATATTCGGCACGGCGTCCATGCCCAGCCGCTCGCC
The DNA here is from genome assembly GCA_947177085.1 of uncultured Desulfovibrio sp. Lineage (GTDB taxonomy): Bacteria > Desulfobacterota > Desulfovibrionia > Desulfovibrionales > Desulfovibrionaceae > Desulfovibrio. Next base: position 3,076 of record CAMWTD010000256.1, on the reverse strand, counting down.
AGCGCCAATCGAAGTCCAACCAGAAAGGACGGCCGCCACGCCCCTCATGCCCCTCATGCCGCAGACCAGGGCCGCAAAGCCTGACGGAGCCCCAGTGAAGACTTTCTACATCACCACGCCTATTTACTATGTCAATGCCAATCCCCACCTGGGCCACGCTTACACCACCATCGTGGCCGACGCCATGTCGCGTTTTCACCGCTGCCTTGGCGAGGACACGCTCTTCCTCACCGGCACTGACGAGCACGGCGACAAGATCGTCCAGGCGGCCGAAAAGCGCGGCCTGACGCCGCGGCAGTTCGTGGACGAGATCAGCGGGCGCTTCCGCGACCTCTGGCCGCGGCTCGGCATTGCCAATGACCGTTTTGTCCGCACCACGGACGAGGAGCACAAGCGCGCTGTCCAGAAATTCCTGCAAAAAGTCTATGACGCGGGAGACATTTACTTTGGAGAGTTCGGCGGCCACTACTGCTATGGCTGCGAACGCTTCTATACGGAAAAGGAGCTGGAAAACGGGCTCTGCCCGCAGCACCTCACCAAGCCGGACTTCATCAGCGAAAAGAACTACTTCTTTCGCATGTCCAAATACCTGCCGTGGCTGAGGGAATACATCCTCGCCAATCCCGATTTCATCCGGCCCGAGCGCTACCGTGCGGAAGTGCTCGCCATGCTGGAGTCGGGCGCTCTGGAGGACCTTTGCATCTCTCGGCCCAAGACGCGGCTCACCTGGGGCATTGAACTTCCTTTTGACAGCAACTATGTGTGCTATGTCTGGTTTGACGCTCTCATCAACTATATCAGCGCCCTGGGCTGGCCGGATGGCCCGGATTTCGCACGGTACTGGCCCGGCGAGCACCTGGTCGCCAAGGATATCCTCAAGCCCCATGCCGTATTCTGGCCCACCATGCTCAAGTCGGCCGGGCTGCCCCTGTATCGGCATCTCAACGTGCACGGCTACTGGCTCGTGCGCGACACCAAGATGTCCAAGTCGCTCGGCAATGTGGTGGACCCGCTCGACATGGGGCAGCGCTACGGGCTCGACGCCTTCCGCTATTTTCTCCTGCGCGAGATGCATTTCGGCTCGGACGCCAGCTTTAGCGAGGAGGCCCTTGTGGGACGCATCAACGCGGACCTTGCCAATGACCTGGGCAATCTCTACAGCCGCGTGCTTACCATGACCGCCAAGTTCTGCGCCAGCCGCATCCCGGAGGGCATGGCACAGACGGAAGCGGACCGGGCCATTGCTGAACTTTGCGCCACGGCCATGGAAAATTATCTCCAGCTCTTTCGCAACGCGCGCTTTGCCCAGGCCCTGGAAGCCCTGTGGGAACTGGTGCGCGCCCTCAACAAGTATGTGGACAGCGAGGCTCCGTGGGCCCTTGCCAAGGCCGGCCAGCAGGAGCGGCTGAAGTGCGTGCTCCATATCCTGCTCGCCTGTATGCGCAAGGTCGCGCTCTGCCTGTGGGCTGTTATGCCCAAGGCTGCCCGTGCCATGCTGGTCCAGCTTGGCGAGGAAATGCCCGACGACGGCACGCCGCCCACGCGGGACCTGGCGGCCGAGGCCGGAAGCCTCGCCGGGCTCAGGGTCGGGGCCCAGGCCGCCCCCGCCTCCAATCTGTTCCCGCGCATCGACCCGGCCGCGCAAATGGCGGAACAGGAGGCGGCAGTCGCGGGCGCGTCCAAGTCCGCCCAAAAAGTTCAAGTAAAGGATGAAAAAAGGCTGGCCGGTGCGGCTGCCGCCCCGCTCCCGGAAATCAGCTTCGACATCTTCAAGTCGCTTGATTTGCGTGTGGGAACGGTGCGCGAGGCGGAACGCCACCCCAAGGCGGACAGGCTGCTCAGGCTGCTCATTGATTTTGGCGAAGCCGAGCCCCGGCAGATCCTCTCCGGCATTGCCGAATACTATGCGCCGGAGGATCTGGTCGGCCGGCAGGTGTGCGCGGTGCTCAACCTTGCGCCGCGCAAGATTCGCGGGCTCATGTCCTGCGGCATGGTGCTCACCGCAGGCGAGGGCGAGCGCTGCCGCCTGCTCACGCCCGATGAGACTGTTCCTGCGGGGAGCCCCATTACCTAGCCGCGCCGGAAAAAGTCCGGCTGAATGCCATGATTGCGCGCGCTAGTTCCTGTCCGCTCCTGGCGCAGGCGTGGGCGCGCCGCAGTACGCGTTCCGGAACAGCCGCTCAAGGTCCGCGGCCTCGGCCGGCGAGAGATTGAACCGCATACCCGCCTCGTCCAGCAGGAGTGTCACCTGTTTTTCCGGGCAGCGCAGCCGCTCCCCGTCCAGATAGACAAGGGCGCGGCGCACCAGTTCGCTGTGATGGATGATGGTCGGCATGATATTCCTTTTTTGCAAACATAGGCGTGCGCCGTACCGCTGGCAAGGCCGCAAATTTCGCCCCGCCGGGGCCGGGATCATATGGACAATTTGCTGACCTCGCTCATCTTGAGCATCGTGGAAGGGCTGACCGAGTTTCTGCCGGTCTCCTCTTCCGGGCATCTTATCCTCGTGGGCGACCTGCTCCATTTTACCGGGGAGAAGGCCGCCACCTTCGAGGTGGTCATCCAGCTCGGGGCCATCATGGCGGTGGTCGTCCTCTACTGGAAGCGTTTCGTGGGCCTTATTAAGCCGCAGCCATATGTGCGCTTTGCCGGGCCGCGCGGCTTGTGGCTGCTCTTTCTCACCTCGCTGCCCGCCTGCGTGGCCGGGCTGCTGCTCCATTCCTACATCAAGCACTACTTGTTCCGGCCCGCCACGGTGCTCGCCGCCCTGATGGCGGGCGCCATCTGCATGATCCTTGTGGAGCGGCGGAGGGAAAAGCCCACCTGCGTGAGCCTGGACGAACTTACCCCGCGCATGGCGCTCGGCATCGGCTGTTTTCAGTGCCTGGCGCTGTGGCCCGGCTTCTCGCGCTCGGCCGCCACCATCATGGGCGGCATGATTTTGGGGGCGCGGCGCGCCCTTGCCGCGGAATACTCCTTCATCGCCGCCGTGCCCATCATGATGGCGGCCACGGGCTATGACTTGCTCAAGAATTTTTCCCTGTTCACGGCGGCGGACATCCCCTTTTTCGCCGTG
>CAMWTD010000255.1 GCA_947177085.1 uncultured Desulfovibrio sp. | reverse complement strand
GCTCCAGCCGTTGCGACGCAGGAAGCTACGGATGGAGACAGCAGTTAGTTACCGCAAAAGCCAAATAACGCAACCGCTGTCGTTATCCGTAAGGCTCGCAGACTCGCCAACGGCTAGCGCGCCGGAACCTAAAAATCTTATTTTTTAGGATTCTTCCGGCACCATCGCTGCTGTCGATGCCCGTAGGGCTCGCTTTGCTCGCCAACGGGCACGGCGCTTCGCGCCGCCACCCGGTCGAAGCACCCGTCTTCCGCTTCGCTCCAGACGGATTTAAGGAATAACGTCCCTCTCTATTGAGGTTGTGGCGCCCGCGCCTGTCCAGTGGAGCCGGGCAACGGGCGGCCCGGAAACGGCAAAGCCCGCCTGGCTTGGGCGGGCTTTCGCAGGCAGGAAATTTCTGGGGCGAAAGATGGGACTTGAACCCACGGCCACCTGGGCCACAACCAGGTGCTCTACCAACTGAGCTACTTCCGCCGCAAGGCATCCTTCATACACAGGGGCCCGGTTTTTGGCAAGATCTTTTTCCCCGCGCGGTCGGGTGCGCGGGCCGCGGACCTTTGGCCGTTGCGCGGCACTGGCTGAAATGCCTGCAACCGTGCGCACTCCCCGTCGGCCGCCCCCGCTCGCTGCCGGCCTGGGACGGCGGACTCTGGATTTTTTTTAGAAAATGCCCTAGAGTGCGCCATCCATCCCTGCGGGCGCGAAGGCCCGCGCACCAGGCGGGAGACCTATGGACAAGCTCGTTATCGAGGGCGGCGTGCCGCTTGAGGGCGTCATCAGCGTCAGCGGCTCCAAGAACGCGGCCCTGCCCATCCTCTTCGCGTCCATTCTCGTGGACGGCACGGCAACCTTCCGCAATGTGCCGCGCCTGCGCGACATCGACACCACCCTTGACCTCCTCGGGCGTCTCGGCTGCGCCTGCCGGCGCGAGGACGACCATGTTTCCGTTACCCCGGGCGAGCTCCTCCCCGAAGCCCCGTACGACCTCGTGCGCACCATGCGCGCCTCGGTGCTCTGCTTGGGGCCGCTGCTCGCGCGCATCGGCCGGGCGCGGGTGGCCCTGCCCGGGGGCTGCGCCATCGGCGCGCGACCCGTGGACCAGCACCTCAAGGCGCTGGAGCTCATGGGCGCGACCTTCGAGCTGGAGGAGGGCTATATCGTGGGCGAGTGCGAGGGCCTTGCCGGGGCGCGCATCACCTTTGACATGCCCACCGTGGGCGGCACGGAAAACCTGCTCATGGCCGCGAGCCTTGCCGAGGGCGAGACCATCCTTGAAAACGCGGCGCGCGAGCCCGAGGTGGTGGACCTCGCCGACTTCCTCATCGCCTGCGGCGCGCAGATCGAGGGCCACGGCACGGGCGTCATCCGCATCCAGGGCGTGCCCGCGCTCTACGGCGCGGACTACGCCGTCATGCCCGACCGCATCGAGGCCGGCACTTTTCTTGTGGCCGCTGGCATCACCGGGGGCGACCTGATCGTGGAGGGCTGTCCCTACGCGGAACTCGAGGCCGTCATCCTCAAGCTGCGCGACATGGGGATGGAGGTCGAGCCGGAGCCGGGCGGCGTGCGCGCGCGCGGCCGCGGGCGGCTTTCTTGCGTGGACGTGAAGACCCAGCCCTATCCCGGTTTTCCCACGGACATGCAGGCGCAGATCATGGCCCTCATGTGCGTGGCGGAAGGCGCGGGCGTGGTGGAGGAAAGCATTTTCGAGAACCGCTTCATGCATGTGCAGGAGCTTATGCGCATGGGCGCGAGCATCCGGGTCTCGGGGCATACGGCCATGGTGCGCGGCGGGGCCGCCCTCACCGGGGCCCCGGTCATGGCCTCGGACCTGCGGGCCAGCGCGTCGCTGGTGCTGGCCGGGCTGGCGGCGCAGGGCGTCACCGAAGTGCGGCGCATCTATCACCTCGACCGCGGCTATGAGCGCATCGAGGACAAGCTCGGCGCCGTGGGCGCGCGCATCCGTCGCGAGGCGGAGTGAGAGAGGGGCGTCGCCGGCATGGAGGGCGGCGCACCAGTTCAGCAAGAATCAGGGGACATTCAGCCCATGAAAAGTGGATGTTGGAGGATCGCCATGCCCCAAGCCGCCTTTGTCCCGTCCGTGCGCGCCGCGCTCCTGGCGGCGCTGCTCCTCGGCTGCGCCCTCGCGCAGGGCTGCGCCTACGGGGGCTACGGCCTTTATGACGACCAGCGCCTCATGGACACCATCGCCGATGACAAGGCCATGGCCACGAGCATCAAGACCGCGCTCATGAAGGCCGATTTCACCGGTGGCTGGGCGGTTTCGGTCTACTGCTTTTATGGCAATGTGTTCCTGGTGGGCGAAGTGCCCAAGAACATGCAGGCCAAGGCCGTGAGCATCGCGCGCAGCTACAAGCCGCACTCGGTCACGCCGCACTGGTTCACGCCCGCCAAGAGCGAAACCGGCAATCTCTCCCTTGCGGCCAGCCTGCGCGCGGACCTCATCGGCACGAAGGGGCTCTCCTCCACCCGCATCGACACCGAGGTCAATGCGGGGCGCGTGGTGCTTTTGGGCGTGGTCAAGGATGACGCGGAAAAGCAGCTCGCCATCCGGGTGGCGCGCCGCGTCAAGGGCGTCACTTCCGTGACGAGCTACCTCATGCTGCCGCAACAGGCGTCGGCGACGCGGCAGTCCGGGGCGCAGAGCCCATCGGGCGAAGGCGCGCCCGTTGAGGAGCGCGAACTGCCGGCCACCTAGGCGCGGCCGTTGGGTTATTATTAAGAAATCAAGCCCGGGAAGCTGCGCGCAACAGTTTCCCGGGCCTGCTTTTTAAGGCCCGGAGCGGAGGGGCGCTGCGTCCTAGAAGATGCGGGGTACAGGCGGCTCGATCTCGTGGGTCATGCGGTTGCGCAAATCGCGCCGGCAGAGCTCCATCACCCACAGCCAGAAGGCGTGGCCGGTGATTTCCGAAAAATGCTCGTCAAAGGGCTGGTCCCACGGCGCGGGCACGGTGCCCATCAGCGGCATGAGCACCACATGGAAGACGAACCAGACCAGGATGCCGAAAGCCACGCCCTGCCAGAGCTTGATGATGGGCTTGTATTCGGCGATGACGGCGTAGATGATGCCGATGCCGATGGAAAACGCGAAATGCACCACAAAGCTTATGATGGGCCTTGGGGTGTCGCTGAACATATAGGTCATGTGGGTGAACT
>CAMWTD010000254.1 GCA_947177085.1 uncultured Desulfovibrio sp. | reverse complement strand
GTCAGGTAGTCGGAGCCCCGCCTCACCCGCTGGCCCGAGTTTTCCCAGGCGATATAGTTCTCCATGGCGTCGGTGCTCGCCTTGTATTCCTCGGCCACATGGACGGTGGTGTGGATGAGGAAGACGAAGAAGGCCAGCGTGAGCAGGAGGATGAAGCCGTTGACGAGCGCCAGCCTGAGACCGCTGTCCTGGGGAGTGCTCTCCCGGCGTTCCTGGTGGTCCTGGCTCATGGGGGCTCCTTGCGTTTATCCGAGAAAGCCGCGCACTCCGGTAAAGATCACCTGGGCCGCAATGGCGGCCAGCAGCAGCCCCGTGAGCTTGGCGAGCACCGCGATGCCCGTGGCGTGGAGCACGCGGCCCAAAAGCGTTGCCATGCGCAGGAGCAGGAACATGCCGAAGGCCGCCAGAAGCAGCGAAAAAACGCCCAGTGTGAGCTCGTGCGAGCTTCTCGCCGACGCGCCCATGACCATGACCGCGCCGATGGAGGCGGGCCCCATGCCGAGGGGGATGGCCAGCGGAACCACGCTGATGTCGCCCTCGGTGCGGACGTGGTCGGTCTCGCCGTCGTCCCGCATGAGCGCCACTGCCGTGAGCATGAGCAACACGCCGGAGCCGATGCGGAAGGCGTCCAGCGTGAAGCCGAAAAGCTCGAACAGGCTGGAGCCAAAGAGATAGAGCACCACGCCGATGACAAAGATGGCCGTTGAGGTCTTGAGCGCCGTCATGTGTTTCTTGCGCGCGTCATAGTCGCGCGTGTGGCCCAGGAAGGCGCTGAGCACCGCGGGCGGCGTCATGAGCGCATAGAGCTTGATACTGGTTCCCACCACGTCGCTGATGAGGCCGTCCATGCCGCTATCTTTCCTTTGGCTTTATGTGCTTTTTGTAGCTGTGCAGCGTGACTGCCGCCGAAATTCGCTGTCAAAAACAGACTTTCAGGATTTTCTTCCAGTCCGGCCCCGCTTTCCGCTTCGCTCAGGCCCCGGGGTGCAATATCCTTCAATCCCCTCGCCGTGAAAACCCGTATGTTCCCCCTGCGGCCTCAGCGGTGGAGGAAACCCTTGATGCCCGTGAAGATCACCTGGGCCGCGATGGCCGACAGCAAAAGCGCCGTCAGTTTTGCCATCACCGCGATGCCCGTGCGCCCGATGAGCCGCTGCACCGGGTCGGCCACGCAGAGGAGGGCCGCCATCCAGATGGAAGCCAGGAGCAGGCAGAAGCTGTCCACGAGCAGGTCATGCGCCCCCGTGGCCTGCGCGCCGAGCACCATGACCGTGCCAATGGCCGACGGGCCCATGCCCAGGGGGATGGCCAGCGGAACCACGCTGATGTCCGCGCCGCGGCGCACCGGCGGGGCCGTGTCGTCGTCGTTCATGAGCGAGATGGCCGTGAGAAAGAGCAAAAGGCCCACGCCGATGCGGAAGGCGTCCAGCGTGAAACCGAAGAGTCCGAAGAGGTGCGAGCCGAAGACCAGCAATATCTCGCCCATGATGAAGATGGCGAGGGCGGCCTTGCCCGCCACGAGGTATTTCTCGCGCTTGCTCGCGCCGCGCATGTGCGAGATGAAGGCGCTGAGGACGGCCGGCGGCGTCATGAGCGCATAGAGCTTGATGGCGAGGCCCACGATCTGGCCAACGGTGAGCGCTTCTATCACTTCTCAGTTCTCCCTGTCCGGGGCGGCGATGCGTTCCGTCCAGCCAGGCACGCCAGAGGTGTGCAGCCCGTATTTCCTCGCCTTGCGCACCACCGAGGACTGGCTGATGCCGAGGCGTCGCGCGGCCTTGTAGGTGCTCCCGGTTTCGGCCAGCGCCGCGGAGAGCATGTCGCGCTCAAGGCGCTCCACCGCCGAGGTGAGGGATTCCCGGGGGAGGGCGGGCTCGGGCAGCTCCTCGGCGGCCTCGCGCATATAGGAGGGCAGGTCGCCGGGCAGGATGTTCTGCCGCTCGCACAGCGTGAGCAGGGACTGGATGACGCTTTGCAGCTCGCGCACATTGCCGGGCCAGCCATAGGCGAGGAAGATCTGCTCGGTGCGCGGGTCGAGCCGCTTGGTCGCCCCGGTCTCCTGGCCGATCTTGCGCAGGAAGTGCCACGCGAGGAGCAGGATGTCGTCGCGCCGCTCGCGCAGGGGCGGCATCTCCACGCAGAGCACGCGCAGCCGGTAAAAAAGATCCTCGCGGAAGCGGCCCTCGGCCACCATCCTGTCCAGGGGCTTGTTGGTTGCGGCGATGATGCGCGCATCGGCCGTGATGGGCTGCGTGCCCCCCACCCGGTAGATGGGCTGGCCGTCCAGCACATGCAGGAGCTTGGCCTGCATGGGCAGGGAGAGCTCGCCCACCTCGTCGAGCAACAGCGTGCCCCCCTGCGCCAGCTCCAACATGCCGCGCTTGCCGCCGCGGGCGGCCCCGGTGAACGCGCCGCCCTCGTACCCAAAGATCTCCGATTCCATGAGCGCCGGCGGGATGGCCCCGCAGTTGACCGCCACAAAGGGCTTCTCCGCGCGGGCGCTCATGTCGTGGATGAGCTTGGCCGCCAGCGACTTGCCCGTGCCCGTCTCGCCCAGGATGAGGGTCATGGCCTCGGACTGGGCGGCCTTGGCGATGTCCTGGCGCACCCGCTGGACGAGCAGGCTTTGCCCGAGGAGGCCGCTCGCCGTCTCGCCTTCCAGGCCCTGGGCGCGCAAGCGGTAGGCGAGCGCCTCCACCTCGAGGTTGGAGAGCTTGGTCTGGAGGTTCTCGAGCTCCGTGATGTCGCGGATGGCGGCAATGACGCGCCAGACCTTCCCGTCCGCGTCAAAGATGGGTGTGCTGGTATTGAGGCAGCGCTTGCCGTTGGAATAGTCGTCGAAGAGCGTGACGGTGTGCCGCGTTTCCAGGGCGCGCAGGGTGACGCAGGTCTTGAAGCGGCCCTCGCGCAGAGGCTCGCTCACATGGCGGCCCACCACCTCGCAGGCCCGGATGCCCGCGATGCGCTCCATGGCGCGGTTGATGCGTCGGGTCACGCCCTGCCCGTCGATGACCCAGATCCCGTCGTGGATGAATTCCAGCACGCTGTCGAGCTCGCGCAGGGAGTGGCTGGCCGCTTCGGCAAGGCCCCCCGGCGGCAGCTCCTGCACGGTGAAGCAGCGCAGGGCCGCGGGGCTGTCGCCCCCGGCGGACGCCGCGCCTTCCGCTCCTTCGGGGGCGCCCCTATC
>CAMWTD010000253.1 GCA_947177085.1 uncultured Desulfovibrio sp. | reverse complement strand
CAAGCCTCGTGCAGCAGCAGACGGCGGCCCTGGGGCTTGCGGCCCCCAAGCTCGACCTCCAGATTGACACCAAGGGCGCGGACGTCTTTGTGGATTTTCCCGCCGCCATCGGCGGCGACAAGGCCAGGGACCTCGCCCTCGCCGTGTGCGCGGGCCTCGCCCGGACCTTTGTGGACAAGGGCTACATGCCGCGCGCCCTCGCCGTCCATGTGGGCACGACGCTTCCCGACGGCGCAAAGGCCAGCTACGGCACGGCCATCTTCAACGGCAACCTTGACCAGCTCGGCTGGGAGCCGGCGGCCGGGCTGCAGTAAACGGAGCGAAGCCGCGCTTCGCGCTCTCGAAGCCACGCGCCTTTCCTGCGCGGGCCTCGCCGGGGCATTCCGGTGCTGGCCCGCGCGTTCTTTTTGTCGGGGGGAGAGCCCTGGGCCCCGTTGCGCAAAGGGGCACTTTACGCGGCGGAAAAAACACGGTAATTCCACCGGATGCCGATTCGCGTTTCCTGGAAAAAGCTCCTGCTCTGGACATGTGTGCTGGTGGTCTTCTGCGGCCTCTTGGGCGCGGGGGCCGTGGCGACCCTCTTTTACTGGGCCTCGCGCGACCTGCCCAACATCAGCCGCATCGCGGACTACAACCCGCCCCAGGCCACCACGGTGCTCGCCCGCAACGGCGAGGTTCTGGGCACGCTCTGCACGGAAAAGCGCTATGTCATCAGCCTCGAGGACATGTCGCCCTTCCTGCCCCAGGCCTTTCTCGCCGCCGAGGACGACTCTTTCTACCACCACATGGGCGTGGATCCGGTGGCCATCCTGCGCGCGGCCATCAACAATTTCCGCAAGGGGCACATGGGCGAGGGCGGCAGCACCATCACCCAGCAGCTCATCAAGCAGCTCCTGCTCACATCCGAGCGCAGCTACACGCGCAAAATGAAGGAGGCCATCCTCGCCTACCGCATCGAGAAGGACCTCTCCAAGAAAGAAATCCTCACCATCTACCTGAACCAGATCTATCTCGGCGAGCACGCCTACGGCGTGGAGGCCGCGGCGCGCACCTATTTCGGCAAGCACGCGGCGGATATCACGCTTGCCGAAAGCGCGGTCATCGCGGGGCTCCCCAAGGCCCCCTCGCGCTACAATCCCTTCCGCTCGCCCAAGGCCGCCAAGGACCGCCAGATGTACGTCCTCGGGCGCTTGCGCGACCTCGGCTGGATCACAACCGAGCAATACGCGCAGGCCGCGGCCGAGCCGCTCGTCTACTGGAGCATGCCCGACGGCATGGGGGGCCCCGCCCTCTGGTATCTGGAGGAGGCGCGCCGCCTGCTCGTGGAGTTCTTTACCGAGAGCAATCTCAAGGCCCTCGGCGTGGAGACGGCGAGGTACGGCGAGGAATATGTCTACGAGGCCGGGCTCACCGTGCGCACGGCCATGGTTCCCGCGCAGCAGGAAGCCGCGGGAAATGCGCTCAGGCGCGGCCTGGAGGAGCTCGACAAGCGCCAGGGCTGGCGCGGGGCCGTGCAGATGGAGCCTGACAAGGTGCAGAGCTTCGGCAAGGATGCGAGCTTCACCCCGCGGGACCTCGCGGGCGACGCCTGGGTGCGGGCCCTGGTGACGGCCGTGGAGCCGGGCAGGGCCTTGGTGGCGCTCGGCAAGGGCTATACCGGCGTCATCCCGGCGGCAAACATGTCCTGGGCGCGCAAGCCCAACCCCAAGGTGGCCGCCGCCAATGCGCCATCCATAAAGGATGCGCGCCAGGTGCTCGCGCCGGGCGACCTCATCTGGGTCTCGGCAGCCCCCATGCCCGCGCCGGAGGGGCCCGCCGCGCCGGCCGCCAAGGGCAAGCAGCCAGCCAGGGCCGGTGCGAAAAACCTTGTCCCCTATGACCCGGAGCGCGTACGCCCGGGAAGCCCCATAATGCTCCGCCTGCAGCAGGAACCGCTGGTGCAGGGGGCGCTCGCCTCGCTGGAGCCGGACAGCGGGGACGTGGTGGCCCTCATCGGCGGCTACAGCTTCGGAGACAGCCATTTCAACCGCGCCACGCAGGCGCGGCGACAGCCGGGCTCCAGTTTCAAGCCCGTGGTCTATTCCACGGCGCTCGATTTCGGCTTTACGCCCTCCTCCATCGTGCTGGACGCGCCCTTTGTCTATGTGAACCCCTACACCAACGAGGTATGGCGGCCCTCCAACTACGAGCACAACTACAAGGGCGAGCTGCCGCTGTGGCAGGCGCTGGCCCTGTCCCGCAATACCTGCACGGTGCGCGTGGCGCAGCAGGTGGGCATCGCCAATGTCATCCAGCGGGCCAAGGCCATGGGCCTCGAGCCGCATTTCCCGCAGGAGCTTTCCGTCAGCCTGGGCGCGGTGGCCGTTTCGCCGCTCAACCTTACGCAGGCCTATGCGGCCTTTGCCAACCAGGGCATGGGCGTGCGCCCGCGCATCATCACTTCCATCACCGACGCCAAGGGGCGGGAGCTCTACCGGCAGGACCCGGAGCACTGGCAGGCGCTCTCCCCGCAAAACGCCTACATGATGGCGACCTTGCTCAAGAACGTGGTCAACGCGGGCACTGGCTCGCGCGCGAAGATCGACGGCCGCTTCATCGCGGGCAAAACCGGGACCACCAACGAGGAGCATGACGCCTGGTTCGTGGGCTTCACGCCCTATCTGGTGACCGGGGTCTATGTGGGCTATGACCAGTTGCAGCCCCTGGGCCGGCTGGAGCAGGGGGGCCGCACCGCCGCCCCCATCTTCCGCTATTACCGCAGCGTGGTGGAGGATTTTTACGAGCCCAGGGACTTCGCCATGCCGGAGGGCATCGTCATGTCAGGCAACATGGCCTATCGCGCGGACCAGCCCATGGAGGGCGTTTCCGCCACGGACGGCCTCGAGAGCGAGCCCGGCGAGGACACCTCCGAGGGCGGCGAAGACCTCATGCGCCAGATGTTCTAGGCCCGACGCCAAGACCTTTCCGAGAGCTAGGGCCAAGTACGGCAGCGAGGCCTTCCATAATCCCGTCTGGAGCGAAGCGGAAGACGGGGGCTGGTGCCGGAAGAATCCTAAAAAATAAGATTTTTCGGTGCTGGCGCGCTAGCCGTTGGCGAGTTTACGAGCCTTACGGATAGCGACAGTGGCATCGTTGGTTGACCGACGCGGTAACTAACTGCTGTCTCCATCCGTAGCTTCCTTCGTCGCAACGGCTGGAGCAAGGAAGATAAA
>CAMWTD010000252.1 GCA_947177085.1 uncultured Desulfovibrio sp. | reverse complement strand
GGCCATGAAAGGGGGAGCGGATGTTCGGAGCCCAGAAAGACCCAAGCAGAACAGAAGAAGCGACGCCCAAGCGCGTAAAAAAACAGCGCGAAGAGGGCAATGTTCCCAAGTCTGCGGAGCTCGGCAAGGCCGTGAGCCTTGTGGGCGGCATGATGGCGCTCTTTGTCTGGATCGGCCCCATGAGCGAGTCCATCAAGGCCGTCTTCCGCCGTTTTCTCGTGCATTCCTGGGAATTCGACCCCAACCCCCAGAACGTCTATGTTTTGACGCAGGAGCTGATGATCGAGCTCTGCAAGATCATCATGCCCATCATGTTCTTCCTGGCCGTGCTCGGCTTTATCGCCCAGCGCCTCCAGGTGGGCAAGCTGTGGACCACCAAGGTCTTCAAGTTCAAGTGGCAGCGCTTCAATGTGCTCAAGGGCATCAAGCAGATGATGTTCTCGCCGCAGACGGCGCTGCGCACCATCAAGAGCCTGCTCTTCGCCATCGTGCTCTGCATCATCCCCGGCTGGATCATCTGGCAGGAGCATGAAAACTTCCTGCCCATGTACTATGCCACCACCGAGGGCGTGGCCGCCTACATGCTTGAGATGGCCTTCAAGCTGGCCTGCTACGCGCTTGCGCCCGTGCTTGCCATCACGGCCTTCGACATCTGGCAGACGCGCTTCGCCTACAAGGAAGGCATGAAGATGACCAAGGACGAGGTGAAGGACGAGCGCAAGCAGGCCGACGGCGACCCGGTCATCAAGAACAAGCAGCGCCAGAAGATGATGCAGATGGTGATGAAGCGGATGCTCCAGGACGTGCCCAAGGCCGACGTGGTCGTCACCAACCCGACGCATATCGCCGTGGCCCTGCGCTACAATGCCGACGAGTTTCCCGCGCCTGTCGTCCTCGCCAAGGGCGCGGACCACCTGGCCGAGAAAATCAAGGCCGTGGCCCGGGAGCACAACGTGCCCATCCGCGAAAATGTGCCTTTGGCACGAGCTTTGTATAAAGCAGTGGAAATCGGTGACATGATCCCCGAAGAGCTGTACAAGGCCGTGGCCACCCTGCTCGCCAGCATCTGGAAACTCAAGCCCAGAGCGGCCGCGTAGCGGGAAGGCCGGGAAAAGGGGGATCGAGCCGGAACTACGGATGGGAGCGTCAAAACAATGGCAACGACCGCACTGCCTCAATTCGATTACAGCCGCTTTTCCAAGCATGGCGAGCTCGCCCTGGCGGCGGGCGTGGTGGTTATCCTCTTCGTCATGCTCGTGCCGCTGCCGACATTTTTCATGGATATCATGCTCTGCGTGAGCATATCCATTTCCCTGCTCGTCCTCGTGACGACCATGTTCATGAACTCGCCGCTCGAGTTCACCATCTTCCCCTCGCTTCTGCTCATCACCACGCTGCTCAGGCTGGCGCTCAACGTGGCCTCCACGCGCCTTATCCTGCTCAATGGCGATGCGGGCGTCGAAGCCGCGGGCAGCGTCATCCGCTCCTTCGGCGAATTCGTCGTGGGCGGCAGCTATGTGGTGGGCGGCGTCATCTTCATGATCATGTTCATCCTGAACAAGTCGGTCATCACCGCGGGCACGACGCGCATCGCCGAAGTGGCGGCGCGCTTCACCCTGGACGCCATGCCCGGCAAGCAGATGGCCATCGAGGCCGACCTCAACGCCGGCCTCATCGACGAGGAAGAAGCCAACAACCGCCGCCACGCCCTGCGCAAGGAGGCGGACTTCTACGGCGCCATGGACGGCGCTTGTAAATTCGTTTCCGGCGACGTGAACGCGGGCATGATGATCACCATGGTCAACATCGTGGGCGGCATCATCATCGGCGTGGTCCAGAAGGACATGGACTGGAGCGCCGCGCTCACCACCTATTCGCTCCTGACCATCGGCGACGGCCTGGTTTCCACCATTCCGTCGATCATCGTGTCCACGGCCACCGGCCTGCTGGTTTCCCGCGCGGCTTCCGAAGCCAAGATGGGCGAAGAGTTCCTGGCGCAGCTCACCTTCAACAGCCAGGCGCTCAAGATGGTCTCCGGCGTGCTCGTGGTGTTCGCCCTGGTTCCCGGGCTGCCCGCCATCCCCTTCCTCGTGCTCGCGGTGCTGCTCTTCCTCGTGTCCCGCGTCTCCGCCAAGGACGAGGCCGAAGGCGCGGCCGAAGGCAAGAAGAACGCCAAGGCCAAGGGCAAGGGCGGCGCGGCCCCCTCCACTGCCGATACCCCCGAGGAAGTGCAGGCGCTGCTGCCCCTGGACACCCTGGAGCTCGAAGTGGGCTACGGCCTCATCCCCCTGGTGGACGAGGAGCAGAGCGGCAACATCCTCTCGCGCATCCGCTCCATCCGGCGGCAGTTCGCCCTCGACATGGGCGTGGTCATCCCCTCGCTGCACCTGCGCGATAACCTCCAGCTCAAGCCCGGCCAGTACTCCCTGCTTATCAAGGGCAACCAGGTGGCTTCGGCGGAGATCCTCGTGGACCACTTCCTGGCCATGGACCCGGGCAACGTGACCACCCACATCAGCGGCATCGAGACGCGCGAGCCGGCCTTCAACCTGCCCGCCATCTGGATCCCGGAAAGCCAGCGCGAAGAAGCCATGCTCGCGGGCTACACCGTGGTGGACCCGGCGACGGTCATCGCCACCCACCTCACCGAAGTGTTCAAGCGCCACCTCGCCGACTTCCTCGACCGGCAGGCCGTGCAGGGGCTGCTCGACACGGTGGCCAAGCACTCGCCCAAGGCCGTGGAGGACCTCGTGCCCGGCACCATCAGCCTGGGCGGCGTGCAGAAGGTGCTGCAGCTTCTCGTGCGCGAAAACGTGAGCATCCGCGACATGCTCACCATCGTGGAAACCCTGGGCGACTTCGGCGGCGGCGTGAAGAACCCCGAAATGCTGGCCGAGTATGTGCGCGAGAAGCTCTCCCGCTCCATCGTGCGCCCCTACCTCGACAGCCAGGGCGTGCTGCCGGTGCTGACCCTCAACGGCAACGCCGAGCGCATGGTGCAGGAGGGCATCCGCCAGACCGACAACGGCGCCACCTTCCTGTCGCTCAACCCGGCGGCGGCGCAGCGCCTCATGCAGAACATCGGCGCGGCCGTGGAGAACGCGGTCAATACCGACGGGCAGCCCGTCATCCTGGCGAGCCCCATGGTCCGCCCGCACCTCGCGCAGCTCATCACGCGCTTCATGCCCACGGTCCCGGTCATCTCGCAGGCCGAGATCCCGGCGGACAT
>CAMWTD010000251.1 GCA_947177085.1 uncultured Desulfovibrio sp. | reverse complement strand
CCCTCGGCGGCACGGTCAGCACCTATACCGGCGTCGTGTTTGAGGACCTGGCGGCGCGCGCCCGGAAGGACGCGGCCGGCGCCGCCCTGCTGGAGGCGACGGACCTGCTCATCGACGGCCCCTATATGGAGGCCCTGCGCAGCCTGGACATCGCCTGGCGCGGCAGCTCCAACCAGCGCCTGCTGGACAGGGAGCTGCGCGCGCGGCTGCTCTCCCTGGCGTCATCCACAGCCGTTTCCCACTAGGGCGAGATGCGCGAGACGCCGGGACGCGCACACGTCCCGGCGTCTTGCGTTCATCCTTTGCCTCTTCCCGCTCAGTCCGTCAGCGTCAGGCGCTTCTTGTTGGCGAAGATGGTCTCGCTCGGGGTCTCGCTGCGGTCCGAATAGGCGGTGTGCAGCAACTCGTGGGCCAGGTGCGAATTGGGCTCGCCAAGGAAGTCCTCATAGAGCTTCTTGACCTGCTGGTTCTTGTGCGACTGGCGGCGCGGCATGGCGCGGTCCAGGCTGTAGAGCCCCTGCTGGCGCGTGCGCGCGTGCGGGTGGTAGTCGCCCTTGACGCGCGCGGTTCCGCCCCCGTCCACGCAGCCGCCGGGGCAGGCCATGACCTCGATGAAGTCATAGGGGGATTCCCCGGCCATGGCCTGCTCGGCCAGGGCGCGCGCGTTGCGCAGGCCGTGGCAGATGGCGACCTTGATGCTGCCGTTGCCCTCGCCGAGGTCGATTACGGCCTCGCGCACGCCGTCCATGCCGCGCAGGGGGGCGACCTCGATATGCTCGAGCTCCTTGCCCGTGACCACGGCGTAAACGGTGCGCACCGCCGCCTCCATGACGCCGCCGGTGGAGCCGAAAATCACCGCCGCGCCCGTGGAGGCGCTCATGAAAGGATTATCAAAGGGCTCGGGCTCCACATCGGCGAGGTCCACGCCCATGCGCCTGAGCAGGCGCGCGAATTCGCGCACTGTCAGCACCACGTCCGTGTCCGGCAGGCCGCCCTCGCGCGCGAGTTCGGGCCGGGCGGCCTCGTCCTTCTTGGCGATGCAGGGCATGATGGAGACGGTGCGCAGGCGCTCTTTCTCAAGGCCCATGGCCTTAGGAAGGTAGCTCTTGGCGAGCGCCCCGAGGATGGCCTGGGGCGAGCGCGTGGAGGAGATGTGCGGCAAGATGCCCGGGCAATGCTTTTCGGCATAGTTGATCCAGCCCGGGCAGCAGGAGGTGAACATGGGCCCGGGCGTGCCCTTCTTGAGACGGCCGAGGAGCTCCGTCCCTTCCTCGAGGATGGTCACGTCCGCCGCGAAGTCCGTATCCAGCACCACATCCGCGCCGATGCGCCGAAGCGCGCCCACGATCTTGCCCTCCACGTTGACGCCCGGGGCGAAGCCGAACTCCTCGCCCAGCAGCACGCGCACCGAGGGGGCGAAGCTGAACACCGTGGTCACTTCCGGGTCGGCCAGCATGTCGAGCACAAGGTCGTTCTGGTCGCGCTCGGCCAGCGCCCCGGTGGGACAGACAAGGGTGCACTGGCCGCACTGGATGCAGGCCGAGGCGCTGTGGTCGTCGGCCATGCCCACGCCAATGCACGCGCCAAGGCCCTGCCCGTCCACGGTGAGCGCGGCCACGCCCTGGATCTGGCGGCACACCTCCACGCAGCGCAGGCAGCGGATGCACTTGCTCATGTCGCGCGTCATGCCCGCGGCGCTGTCGTCCAGGGGGCGCTCGGCCGCCGTGGGACGGAGGCGGTGGGTGAAGCGGTTGCGCGAAAGGCCCACGGCCTCGCCCAGGTCCTGCAACTCGCAGTCGCCGTGGCGCGCGCAGGAGACGCACTCCTGGTCATGGTCCGCGAAGATCATCTCCACCTGGGTGCGCTGCATGTCGCGCACGCGGCGGGAGAGCGTGTCGATGCGCATCCCGTCGGCAAGCGGCGTCTCGCACGAGGCCGCCATGCGCGTGCCAGTGTCGTCGCTCACCTCCACGAGGCAGACGCGGCAGGTGGCGGGCTTGTGTTCGAGCGGCTCGAAGCGGCAGAGCGTGGGGATAAAGACGCCGGCGCGGCGCGCGAGCTGGAGGATGGTTTCCCCCTCCTCGAAACTGTATTCCTGACCATTGAGATAGGCTTTCATGGCGTGTCCTCTTGCTGCGCGAAAATCTAGGCGGGATTGCCGGGGATGGGCTCGCGCGTGATGACGGAAAGCACGCGATAGCAGCGCATGCAGCGCGAGGCCTCGGACCAGGCTTCCTCGCGGGTCATGGTCTGCTCCACTTCGTCAAAGTTGTGCGCCCGCTCTTCCGGCGTAATCTCGCGCACGCCCACGCGCTCCTGACGGGGCTTGGCGGGCGCGGGCGCGGCATCGTCCAAAAGGCGCCCCTTGGCGATCCATTCGCTCAGACGCCAGCGCGAATCAAAGGGCACCTGGTCTGTTGCGAGGAACTGGTCGATGGAGCGCGCCGCAAAATAGGCGTGGCCCATGCCCATGATCATGGTGGTGGGGCCCGAGGCGCGCGGGCCGCTGGTGCAGTCGCCGCCGGCGAACACGCCCTTGCGGCTCGTCTCGTGCGCCGCGTTGATGACGATGCAGTTCTTGCGGTCGCGGGCGATGCCCTCGTCGTCGCGCAGCATGGCGGCGTCGGTTTTCTGGCCGATGGCCGCGATGACATGGCGGCAGGGGATCACATGCTCCGAGCCCGGGATGGGCCGCACGCCGCGGCGACCGCTGGCGTCCGGCTCCGTGCGCTCCATGTCGAGTACCCGCAGGCCCGTGATCTCGCCGTTTTCGACCACCAGGGCGTCCTGGCCGCAGAGGAAATGGAACTGGACGCCTTCCTCCTTCGCCGCCCTGATTTCCTCGGGGTCGGCGGGGGCGTCGGCCTCGGTGCGGCGGTAGATGAGGTGGGTCACGCCGGTGGCCACGCGCGCGGCCGCCCGGCAGCAGTCCATGGCCACGTTGCCGCCGCCCACCACCACCACGTCGCCCTCGAGCGCGGGCGGATTTCCCGCCTCTACGCCCTCATAGACGCGCTCAAGGAAGGCGATGCCGTTTTCATAGCCCGCAAGGGACGTGTCCTCGCCCTCCATGCCAAGATAGGCCCCGCTGGGGCAGCCGCAGCCGATGAAGACCGCGTCATAGCCGCGCCGGAAGAGCTCGTCCACGTCAAAATCCCGGCCGAGCTTCTGGTTGAAGAAAAACTTGCCGCCCATGGCGGCCACGATGTCCGTCTCTTCCTGGAGCGTGCTCTTGGG
>CAMWTD010000250.1 GCA_947177085.1 uncultured Desulfovibrio sp. | reverse complement strand
ATGCGCGACCTCCTGCCCCTCCTGCCCAGGCCCAGCCGCTACGCGGGCATCGAGGACGGGGCCGTGCGCAAGCGGCCCGACATGGTGCGCCTGCGCGTGGCCCTTGCCTTCCCGGACCTCTACGAAGTGGGCATGTCCTACCTCGGGCAAAAGATTCTCTACGGCATCGTCAATGCCCGCGAGCAGTGGTGGGCCGAGCGCGTCATGGCCCCGGACCCAGCCTGCGCCGACATCCTGCGCGAGCACCGGGCCCCGCTCTGCACTCTCGAGTCGGACACGCCGCTTGCCCGCATGGACTGTGTGGCCTTTTCCATCACGCACGAGCTCTGCTACACCAATGTGCTTTACATGCTCGACCTCGCGGGCATTCCCCTGCGCCATGCCGACCGCCCGGACGACCTCGCCGCCTGCCCGCTCGTTATCGCGGGGGGGGGCGCGCTGCTCGGAGCCGAGCCGCTGGCCCCCTTCATGGACCTCATGGTGCTCGGCGACGGCGAGGAGACCCTGCCCGAAGTCCTCGAGCTTCTCGAGCGCGCCCGCGCCGAGTCGTGGGGGCGCGCCCGCTTTCTCGAGGAGGCGCGGCATATTGGCGGCGTCTATGTGCCCTCCTTCTTTAGTGCGGGGCCCGACGGCGTCCTCAAACCCCGCTTTGCCGACCACGGCCGCCCGGCGCGCCGCATCGTGGCCGATCTTGAGGCCGCGCTCTACCCAGCCAGGCAGGTCATCCCCGTTGGAGCCGTCCACAACCGCCTTTCGCTCGAGATCGCGCGCGGCTGCACGCGCGGTTGCCGCTTCTGCCACGCGGGCATGGTCTACCGCCCGGTGCGCGAGCGCTCGCCGGAGAGCATCAGCGCCCTGATGGAAGCCTGCCTCAGCGAGACCGGCTTTGAGGAAATTTCCTTCCTTTCCCTGAGCACGGGCGATTATTCCGCGCTCAAGGCCCTCTGCGCCGCCACGCTGGACCGCTGCGCCCGCGAGCAGGTGACGCTTTCCCTGCCCTCCTTGCGGGTGGGCTCCATCGACGACGAGATCATGGGCCGCATGGCCGACCTCCGGCGCACGGGCGTGACCCTCGCGCCCGAAGCCGGGAGCCAGCGCCTGCGCGACGTCATCAACAAGGGCGTCAGCGAGGAGGACATCCTGCTCCATGCGCAAAAACTGCTTGAGCACGGCTGGCGGCTGGTCAAGCTCTATTTCATGATTGGCCTCCCCACCGAGACGGACGAGGACCTCGTCGCCATTGCCGAGCTCTGCCGCAAGGTGCGCGACGCCGCGGGGCGCGGGGGGCCGCGCCTGCAGGTGACGGCCTCGCTCTCGCCCTTTGTGCCCAAGCCCTTTACGCCCTTCCAGTGGGAGCCGCAGATTGGCCTTCCCGAGATCGACCGCCGCGTGCGCCTCGTGCGCGAGCATTTCAAGGGCCAGAAAGCCCTCAGGTTGCGCTGGCACGAACCGGCCATGAGCCACCTTGAGGGCATCCTCTCCCGCGGCGGCAGGGAAATGGCCGACGTGGTGGAACTGGCCTGGCGCAAGGGCGCGCTTTTTGACAGTTGGATGGAACACTTTGACATTGCCCCGTGGCTTGAGGCGCTCGCCGAATGCGGCATCTCGCCTGGGGCCTGCATCGGCCCACGCGAGCCCGGCGCGCCGCTGCCCTGGGGGCATCTCGAGGCCGGAGTTTCGGAAGAGTTCCTCCTGCGCGAACGCGAACGCGCGCTGGCCGGCAAGGTTACGCCGGATTGCCGCTACGGGGCCTGCCGCCAGTGCGGGGCGTGCGATACGGCCGCCGGGCCTTCGCTCTTGGCGAGCGGGGAAAATGTTGCCGCCCGGGGCGTCCACCGCAACCGGCTGGTGTTCCCCCAGAGGGACCAGGCCGCGCACCAGCCCCGGCGCGACTCCGAGGGGCGGCTCATCTGCAGGAGCGAGCGGCAGGAACCGCCGCATCTTCCCCCGGAGCTGGTGCACAAGGCCGCCCAGTACCGTTTCTGGCACACCAAGAACGGCGGCAGCGCCTGCCTGAGCCAGCTCGAGCTCCAGGCCACGCTGGAGCGCGCCCTGCGCCGCGCCGGCCTGCCGCTGGCCTTTTCGCGGGGATTCCATCCCCTGCCGCTGCTCTCCTTCGGGCGGGCGCTGCCCGTGGGCGTGGAGAGCGACGCCGAATGGTTCGCCCTCACCCTGCGCCGCATCCTTGCGCCCGGCGAGGCCGCGGACCGGCTCGCGCCGCACCTACCGCCAGGCATGAGGCTCCGGCTCGTGGAATTTACGCCGCCCGGAAAGCGCACCGAGCAGGCCGTGGCCGAGGTCTTTAGCCTGCGCCTCGGCGGGGACGACGCGAACGACCTGCTTGCGCGACGCATGGCCGATTTTGCCGCCCTCGCGGAAGCGCCCTTCACACGCGAGGGCAAGAAAGGCCCGAAGATCATGGACTTGAGGCCCCTGCTCCTGCGCTGGAGCCCGGTGGAACGGCCTCGCGGCGGCGTGACATTCACCCTTGATTGGACTATGGGCTATCTCTCGCCGCTCGCCTTTGTCCTCGCCCTTCTCGGCCCCGATGGGGAGGATGCGCGGCTGCGCGCGCGCCTCCGGCTGCGCAAGACCGGGCAGATCTTTTCCGACGGCCGCACGTTTCCCGCTGAGTGAGCGGAGGCCGCGGGCAGGCGTTGCCGCGCAAAGGCCCTTTCAACGCAACCTGCGTGAGGAGGCTTCATGGCACAGTCCACCCCCTTCCCCGACGACATGCCCTTTTCCCAGCGGGTGAAGAGCCTTGCCGATGAGGAACTGCTGGAGATCTGGGAAGAGACGCAACAGGTGGAGCAGTTGCTCAATCAGGAGATGCGCACGGCCATTTCACTTGCGCCCGAATATGAGCGGGCCATCGTGGAGGAACTGCGCCTGCGCTCCACGCGCGGTCTCTGCCGCCGCGATGCCCGCTGAAGGAGGGGCCACCGGCCACCATCCCCTTGGTGCGCCTTTTTGCGCGCTGTCCAGAACGTATAGGCACTCCTGGCGCCTATACGTCCATTATAACCAACTACTTCGCCTTGACAACATCAGTTAAATCAACTAAATTTAGAGAAATTGTCGCTTGCCTCTCTATAGAGTTGTGCGCTAAATAAAATCTGGTATGTGGGTTCCCCACATACGCGACAAGTTCTATGCTTGGAACAGACCAAGCATTGTCGCAAGCCGTTTTGGCATAAGTTATGGGGCTGTCCTAGCTAAGGAGAAATTGCTAGGATAGGTCATGTACGAGCGGCGA
>CAMWTD010000249.1 GCA_947177085.1 uncultured Desulfovibrio sp. | reverse complement strand
CTCGCCAGCCGCGGCGTGGAGCTCGTCTCCACGGGGGGCACGCAAAAAATGCTCGAGGCCGAGGGGCTGCCCGTCACGGCGGTGAGCACGGTGACGGGCTTCCCGGAGATCCTTGGCGGCCGCGTCAAGACCCTGCACCCCAAAATTCACGCGGGCATCCTCGCCAACAAGGACGACCCGCTGCACATGGACACCCTGGCGGAAAAGGGCATCCGGCCCTTTGACCTCGTGTGCGTCAACCTCTACGACTTCGCGGGCGCGGTGGAGCGCCGCCTTTCGCTCGAGCAGGCCGTGGAGGAGATCGACATCGGGGGCCCCTGCATGTTGCGCGCCGCAGCCAAGAACTTCCACAGCGTGCTCGTCGTGCCCTCGCCCCAGTGGTACGGGCCGGCCATGGAGGAACTGGGCAGCCACGACATGTGCGTGGGGCTGGAGTTCCGGCAGGTCATGGCCTCGCGCGCCTTCGAGGCCACCTCGCGCTATGACGCGCTTATCGCGTCCTACCTCAGGCCGTCGGCCTAAGCGAGGGACGTCATTCCCAAACCGGAAGGCAATCTCCAGGGGCTCAAGCCCAGCCAGCTCACCGCCCTGAACCGGCTCTTCAACCGCCGCTTCCCGGCCGCGGATGTCTACAGCATCGACCAGGCGCGGGAGCTGGCCCTGCTCTCGCGTTCGCTCGGCCGGCAGATCGGCCTGCTTATCGACCGCAAGGGCCGCGTGCGCATGGTCATCGTGGGCACGCCTGGCGGCATCCTTATCCCCGAGCTTCCGCGCGGCCGCGGCGCGCCCGGGGCGGCGGAAGGGGAAGCCGCGCCGCACGAGGGCCAGCGGCTGAGGCCCCGGCGTCCCGGAGGAAGCGCCGCGCGGGATGCCGTGCGCGGCGTCCCCGCCTCGCGCCTGCGCGGCCTCAGGCTCCTGCACACCCACCTCTCGCCCGAGGGCCTCACGGAAGAGGACCTCATGGATCTCCTCTTCCTCCGGCTTGACGCCATCATCGCGCTTTCGGTGAACCCGGAGGGGGAGCCCGTGCGCTGGCAGGCGGCAACGCTCGCCCCGGAGGGGCCGGCAGCCCCGGGCGCGCCGCCCTGCCAGGTGGACGAGCCCCGCCCCTGGGACAGGACGGCCGCGGATTTCGCCGCCCGCGCCGCGGAGATAGAGGCCGCGCTCCAGACGCTCCCGGCCGCGCCGCAACGCGCGGGAGCGGACGTCCCCGCGGCCGCGGGGCGCGCCCTGCTTGTCTCCGTGGCGGCAGAGCCCCGCGCCGTGCAGGAACAGCGCCTTTCCGAGCTGGCCGAGCTCGCGCGCACGGCCGGTCTCGCGGTGTGCGGCCGCGTCATCCAGCGCGTGGCCCGGCCGGACCCCAAATCCATCCTCGGCAAGGGCAAGCTGGCCGAGCTGGAGGTCATCGCGCTGCGCGAAAATGCGGACATCCTTGTCTTTGACGGCGAGCTCTCGCCAGCGCAGACGCACAATCTCGCGGACATCACCGAGCGCAAGGTCATCGACCGCACGCAGCTCATCCTCGACATCTTCGCGCAGCACGCGGCCTCGCGCGCCGGGCGCCTTCAGGTGGAGCTCGCTCAGTTGCGCTATGTGCTGCCCAGGCTCGCCGGGCGCAACCGCGCCCTTGACCGCCTCATGGGCGGCGTGGGCGGCCGCGGGCCGGGCGAGAGCCGCCTTGAGACCGACCGCCGCAAGGTGCGCGAGCGCATGACCCGCCTCGCCAAGGAGCTGGAAAAGCTCCGCCGCCGCCGGGGGCTCGCCCGGCGCGGGAGGCGGGACATCCCCCAGGCGGCGCTCGTGGGCTACACCAATGCGGGCAAGTCCACCCTGCTCAACACGCTCACGCGCTCCCGGGTGCTTGCGGAAAACCGGCTCTTCGCCACGCTGGACCCGGCCACGCGCCGGCTGCGCGTGCCAGGCGAGCGCGAGGTGGTCATCTCGGACACGGTGGGCTTTATCCGCAACCTGCCGCGCGAGCTCATGGACGCCTTCCGCGCCACGCTGGAGGAGCTCGCCGCCGCAGACTTTCTCGTGCATGTGGCCGACGCCTCGCACCCGGACCTGCTCCAGCAGATCGCCTCGGTGGAGACCATCCTCGAGGAACTGGGGCTTGCCGCCGCGCCGCGCGTGCTCGCGCTCAACAAGTGGGACCGCCTGCCGGAAGCCGCGCGGGAGGAACTCAGGGCGGCCTTTCCCGCAGCCATCCCGCTTTCCGCGCGCACGGGCGAGGGGCTCGACGCGCTTTTCCGCTGGCTCGAGCGGGAGCTTGCCCTCAAGCGGGCGCTGCCGCCATTAAGGGCGGGCCCGGAGGAGGACGCGGCGGATGCCGCCGAGGCGGAGCTTCCCGCTGCCGGGGACGTCTTCCCGCTCCAATGAGGGGGCCGCGCGTCCGCCCGCGCTTGCCATTCGGGCGGCCCCGGCATATGGTGCATCAACCACTCTCGCGCCGTCCCGGGCGAATGGCAAACAGGGGCGGCCCAGAAAAGGAGTCGCCATGCGTCCCGCATCCTGCGGCATCGCGCCGGAAGGCTGGCCCTTTATCGGCCTGTTCGCATTCACGAGCCTGCTCCTCGCCGTCATCGGCTGCTGGCCGGGGGCCCTCGTCTGCTGGCTTTTCACCCTCTTTTCCCTCTACTTCTTCCGCGACCCGGAGCGCGTGGGCCCCCTCTCGCCCGACCTCGCCGTGAGCCCGGCCGACGGCCGCGTCATCCGCATCGAGAAGCGGGCCGACCCCTTCAGCGGCAAGGAAGTCACCTGCATCAGCATCTTCATGAACCTGTTCAGCGTGCATGTGAATCGCACGCCCGTGGCCTGCGCCGTGGACGAGGTGCGCTACTGGCCGGGCAAGTTCTTCAACGCCTCGCTGGACAAGGCCTCCACGGACAACGAGCGCTGCGGCTGGCGTCTCGCCGACGAGAACGGCCAGGCCTGGACCATGGTGCAGATCGCCGGCCTCGTGGCCCGGCGCATTGTCTGCCGCGCCGAGCGCGGCGACCGCCTCGCGCGCGGGGAGCGCGTGGGCATGATCCGCTTCGGCTCCAGAGTTGACCTTTACCTGCCCGAAGGCTATGTTCCGGCGGTACACTTGGGCGACAAGGTGTTTGCCGGCGAAAGCCCCGTCGCCCGCAGGGAGAGCGCCTGAGCGGCTCGTGTCCACCAATTGCACCGGGTACAGTTAACGCACTAGATGGACTTTCCATATCCCGTCTGGAGCGAAGCGGAAGACGGGTGCTAGTGCCGGAAGAATCCTAAAAAATAAGATTTTT
>CAMWTD010000248.1 GCA_947177085.1 uncultured Desulfovibrio sp. | reverse complement strand
CGACGCCCACCCCGCGCAGCACGCCCGCCACGCGGCATTTTTCAAAACAGCGCACCCAGCCCTCAAGCCCGTGCAGCGCGCCGTCCACGGCGCGTTCGTCATCCTCGGCCGCGCTCGCGAGCAGGTAGATGTCCCGGAAGGCGTAATCAGCGGGGAAGAGCGGATTGGCGCGGTCCAGCAGGGTCTTCATCTGGCCGGACATTTCGTAATAATAAACGGGCGTGGCGAAGGCCACAACATCGCTTGTCTTCATTTTCTGGACGATTTCCGGCGCGTCGTCATGGATGACGCACGCCCGCGTCTTCTGGCAGGCGAGGCAGCCGGTGCAGAAGCCGAGTTTTTTCCCGCGCAGGCTGACCTTCTCCGCCACATGCCCGGCCTCGGCCGCGCCCTCGGCGAAGGCGTCGGCCAGCATGTCCGAATTGCTCACGGGTCTGAGGCTCGTGGAGATGACAAGGACTTTTTTCATGGCAGTGCCCCCTTACCTGAGGTTGCTCCGGAAAAATTCCGTGAGCTTTGCAAAGGGGATGAGGCCCGTGCGGTCATAGAGATCCACATGGCCCGCGCCGGGCACGACCACCAGCTCCTTGGGCTCGGCCGCGCGCTTGTAGGCGTCCTCGCTGAACTCGCGCGAGTGGGCCTTTTCGCCCGTGATGAAGAGCATGGGCCTGGGCGAAATGGTCTCGATGTCGTTGAAGGGATAGAAGTTCATGAACTTCACGTTGCTCGTGAGCCTGGGGTGGGTGGTGGTTTTGTCCGTCATGCCGGGGGGCGTCACTTCCCCGCGCGGGGATCGGTAAAATTCATAAAATTCCCTCTCGATGGGCGTGGACTCGGGCGTGAGCTCATGCACTGTGCCGCTGGTATAGGCGGGCTCGCCGCCCGCGAACTCCACGTCCCGCTGGCGCGCCGCGGCCTCGAGGATCTTCTTGCGCTGCTCCACGCTTTGCGCGTGCCCAAGGCCGCTGCGGTTGGCCTCGCCCATGTCGTACATGCTCACCGTGGCGATAGCCTTGAGACGCGGGTCGATCTTGGCGGCGCTGATGGCGAAGCTGCCGCTGCCGCAGATGCCGAGAATGCCGATGCGCCCCCTGTCCACATAGGGGAGCGAATCGAGGAAATCCACGGCGGCGCTGAAGGTCTCGGCATACATGTCGGGCGAGACCGCGTTGCGCGGCTGGCCCTGGCTCGCGCCCCAGAAGGCGAGGTCCATGGCGAGGGTCACGAAGCCCTGCTCGGCCAGCTTCTGCGCGTAGAGCACGGCGCTCTGCTCCTTCACCGCGCCCATGGGATGGCCCACGATGACGGCCGGGTATTTTTTGCTTTTGTCGAGGTCTTTGGGCAGGAAGAGGTCGCCCGCCATCTCCATCTTGTAGAGATTGGGAAAGGTGACTTTTTCCATCACGAGCTTGTCGCTCCGGTAAAAATTGTCAGCGTCCGGCGGAATGGCCGGAGCCGTGGCGGCCTGCGGGGCGGCTGCCCGCATGAGGGCGAGGGCGGCCGCAAGGCAGACGAAAAAGCGGGGAAGGCTTTTCATTGGCGTGCTCCTGGAGAAAGGGTTTGCGGGCTTTTCCGCGAAGCAACGCTAGCGCCGCGGCGGATTTATTGCCAATACTTAGTGTTTATCATATACTATGCCTTCCAGGCATAATAAGAAGGAGGGCTGCCGGGCATGGAACTGCGCTCCCTGCGCTACTTTCTCGAGCTCGCGCGGCGCGGCAATTTCACCGCCGCTGCGGCCGCCCTCAACCTCACCCAGCCCACGCTCTCGCGCCAGATGCGCGAGCTGGAGGCCGAGGCCGGCGTGCCCCTGCTCGTGCGCGGAAAAAGGCGCACCGCGCTCACGGCGGCGGGCAAGTACCTGGCGGAGCGGGCGGCGGAAATCCTGGAGCTCGCCGAGCGCACGCGCAACAGCCTGGCCGCCGGCGCGGAAATCCGGGGCGAGGTCGCCATCGCCGGCGGGGAGACGCGGGCCATGCGGCTCATCGCGCGCGCCGTGGGCAACTGCCGCGCAAGCCATCCGGGCATCAGGTTCCACATTTTCAGCGGCAACGGCGAGGCCGTTTCGGAGCGGCTGGAAAAGGGCCTCGCCGATTTCGGCATCTTCGTGGGCGCGGCCAGCCTTGAAAATTTCGCCTGCGTGGCCCTGCCGCTCAAGGACGCCTGGGGCCTTTTGCTCAGGCGCGATCACCCGCTGGCGGCCCACCCGGCCATCACCCCGGCCATGTTGCGCGGCCTTTCCCTCATCTGTTCGGCGCAGGCCATGGCGGATAACGAGCTCGGCGGCTGGCTGGGCGCGGAGACGGCCGGCCTCGACATCGTGGCCACCTATACCCTGCTCTACAATGCGTCGCTTCTGGTGCGCGAGGGCGTGGGGGCGGCGGTGTGCATCGACGGCATCGTGGACGCCTCGGAGGGGAGCGGCCTCACCTTCCGGCCTTTCAGGCCCGCGCTCGGGGTGAGCCTTGCGCTTGCGTGGAAGAAGGGGCGCGTCTTCTCCCCGGCGGCCGAAGTGTTCCGCAGGTTCCTGCAGGAGGAAATGGCGCGGGAAGCCGCCCGCGCGGGGAGCGGGGCTTAAGCGAAAACCGCGCGGGAGGCTGTGCCCGCGCGGTTTTGCGTCGAAACGTCCGTGGCCCGGTCAGGCCAGCGACTGGAGGATGCCGCGCCGCCCCAGCCAGTCCAGCATGGAGAGGCGCACCCTCTGGAGCCTCGTGGCGAGGTTCTGGATATCCTGCGCCGCCGGGGAGCCGGGCGCATAGGCGAGCAGCGGCTGCTGGCGGCACACGGCCTCGGGCAGCTTCTTGTCCATGCGCACGTGGCCGAGCAGGACGGGCTCGATCTGGAGGAAGTGGCTGCACGCGCCCTTGAGCTTGTCGAAGGTGGCCTGGGCCTCCTTGGCCGAGGCGGCCTGATTCACCACCACCATGTAGTCGCGCAGGCCGTAACGGGCGTTGAGCACCTTGATGAGCGCATAGCTGTCCGTAAGGGACGTGGGCTCAGGAGTGATGACGACGAGGCGCACCGCGGCGAGCGCCGCGAAGGCCTGCACGGTCTCGGAAATGCCCGCGCCGAGATCCATGAACACATAGTCGTAGGCCCCGAGCATGGGCTCCAGCCGCTCAAGGAGGCCCGCGCGCAGGTCCGGCGAGAGGTCGTTGAGCTCCGGCACGCCCGAGGCCGCGGGCAGCACGTCAAATCCCCTGGCGATGGGGTGCAGCACCTCGGCAAGGGAGCGCCCGCCCATGAGGGCGTCCTGTAGGTTGCCTTCGGGCGTGATGCCGAGCAGCACGTCCAG
>CAMWTD010000247.1 GCA_947177085.1 uncultured Desulfovibrio sp. | reverse complement strand
GTGATGGGCCGGGTGAGCTCAGCGGGGAAGATGTCGAGGCCCCGGGTGGCGTCGCTGAGGAGCAGGCCCCCGGCGGCCCAGACGTCGAAATGGCGCTGGCTCAGGCTCTGGGGGATAAGCAGGCTCGTCGCGTTGAGCACGGCCGAGGCCGCGCGGTACAGCCCGGGCAGGCCGCCGTAATAGTCCACCGGGGCTTCGGGCGTACAGCCGGGCACGAGATCCCGCCAGAGGGCATCCCCGGTGACGCGCAAGCCGAGCGGCAGGGCCCCGGCGATCCAGCGGGCGCGATTGGCCTGGGCGCAGCGTTCCGTGCCGAGGCCCGCCCGGCGCACCTCATGCCCGGGCCAGAGGCGCGCATGGAGGCGTCGCGCCCACCAGTGGAAATTGGCCAGCCGGGCCGGCTCGGCGTTTTCGTCCGTCAGGGCCAGGGCCTCGGCGAGGAGATCCCCGGGTACATGCGCCGCGGCAAAAAAGCGCTCCCGCCCGGGAAAGGCCGCGCGGCCCACAAAGCGCGGGGCAAGGCGCGCAAGGCGGGCTGCCTCGGCAGCATCGGGCAGCTCCCGCCACATGTGCGGGGCCACGGCCAGCGCCAGGGGATGGACGCTGCGCGCCCCGGCGGCGCGAAGACCGTCAACGAAGCTCGCGTCCGTGACGAAGAGGTGCGCCTCCCGCCACCACGGCAGTCGCGCGGCCGAGAGCACATGCCAGGGATTGTCCACGAACCACAGGGCCACGGGCACGCCGAGCGCGCGGCAGGCGTGGAAAATGCGCCCGTCCGCATCCAGCCCGCGCAGGTTCACCGAGAGCGCGAAGGCGGGAACGCGGCCGCCCCAGGCTGCGGAAAGCCCCTCAGCGCCGCGCGGGGCCGGGCCGCTCACGGGGCTGAAGCCGCTTTCCTGAAGCGCCTGCCCTAATTCGCGGTGCAAAAGCTGGCTTTCGTCCCCAGGGAGCCACGCCGCGCGGGTAAGCTCAGGCCCGGACGCCATTGCGCGGCTTTCGAGGAATCCCGTGAGTGGCCCCCAGAAGTCCGGCGCAAGCCGCAGGGACGGGCGATAAAGGTAGATGTCCGCCCCGGAGAGGCTTGCGGCCTCCCCGGGCGTCAGCCGCCGCCAGCCCTTTGCCTCCATGCCCGCCGGATGCAGCAGGCCGAGGGTGTGCGCTTCCTCCAGCCAGTGCACCGTCCCCCCCCGTGCAAGCGCCGCGCGCACGAAGGGCAGTTCCCCCGGGTCGCCGGGCCCGAGGCCCAGAAGGAGCACGTCGCGCCGCTCCCCGCCGGGATTGAGAAGCTCCCAGGCGGAAGCCGCGTCGGGGAGGGTGAGGGGCCTGCCCGCAAAGTCCGGCAGTTGCGCCCGGTGAGGCGCGCTCATGCCCCGCCCCGGACGGCGCTGACGAAAAAGTCGCGCATCGCCTCCGCCTCGCAGCCGAGGAAGATCCGCTCCCACGCAAGGCCCTCGAGCGCCCGGCGCACGGCCGCGGCCTCCGCGGGGCAGCCCTCCAGCCGCCGCTCCAGCGCCTCCACGCCGCCATCGCTGAAAAAGTCTCCCGTGACGCGGCAATCGCGGATGCGGCCCTCCCGCAGCGCGAGGCGCAGCTCCACGCCGCCCCAGGGGAAGCGCCGCGCGAGCGCGCGCGTCGCGGCGGAGGGCCCGTCCATGTTCCAGTCCGGCGAGCGGTATTTGCGCCCGGCCAGCAGTTCCGCCATGCGCCCAAGGCCCGCGTCCGGCGGCTCCGCTTCCGGCGCGCAACGGGCGAGGAGGGCGGCGTGCAGGCTCTCCATGCTGCTGCCGGCTGCCCAGAGGTCCGCCGCATTGCCCACCCGCGCGCGCACCGAGGCCACGCCGTGGGCGCGCCGCTTGGCCGCCCCTGGGGTGAGCAGGCGTCCCATGCGCTCAAGGTCCGTGCGCACCAGCAGTGTGCCGTGCACGAGCAGCCGGCCGCCCGAGCGAAACTGCGCGCTGCCCGAGATCTTGCGGCCCGCGGCCTCGAGATCGTTGCGGCCCGTGAGCCGCGCCGGGACGCCCATATCTGCCAGCGCTGCCGCCACCTGGGCGAGCAGGGGGGCGAAAGCCGGCCCCATGCCCGCGTCATGGCGTATCCACGAAAAGCAGAGCGTGCCCGCATCGTGGAACACGGCCCCGCCCCCGGTGATGCGGCGGACAACGGGCACGCCTTCACGCTCCGCGGCCGCCATATCCACCTCGTCGGCGACGCACTGGTGACGCCCCACGATGACGGCCGGCTCGTTGCGCCAGAGGAGAAAGAGGCCGGGATGGCCCGGCGGGAGCGTGCGGAAGAGGACTTCCTCCGCGGCGAGATTGCGGGCCGCGTCTCCCAGGGGCAGCACAAGGTGGCGGGGGGGCATGAATTTCCTTGTCGGGGCGCGGTCAGCGGGGCCAGAGCGCCGTGGCCGCGGCATAGAGGCCGAGGCGTTCCGCGCCCTCGCGAAACGCGGCTGCCGAGGCGCCCAGCGCCGCCGGGCCGGGGATGTGCGCGTCCGCCCTGGCCGCGGCCGTCAGCGCCGCGAAAAGCGCGGCGGAAAAGGCCTGGCAGTTGTCCGACTTGCCGGGGGTGAATTCGAGGTCGGTGAAGCCGTCATACCCGCAGGCCTTGGCCGCGAGCGCCGGCTGCTGGAGGAGCGCCCGGAAATAGAGGTAGTCATAGAAGGCGCTCGGGGGCAGGGCGTCCTTCCGGCCCGGCCCGGGCGGCCACGGGGCGAGCGGCCAGTCCTCGTCAAAAAGGCGGAAACCCGCCAAATGACAATGCGCGAGGCGCGGGTCGCGCTTGGCGTCCACCGCGTCCCCGGCATAGAGCTCCTGGTACGGCCCGGCGACGCCGTTCCCGGCGCGGCAGAGCTTGCTGCCCTGAAAGAGCGATTCCACGGCCATGCGCTTCCCGTGGGCCTCGAGACAGAGCTCGAAGCCGCTCAGGGCGCGGCCGTCCGCCTCGGCGGACTTGGTGGAGATCTCGAGCAGGCTTTTCCCTGGCGCGAGCGTGTGCGCCGCGGCCTGCATGGCGTCGATGGAGCGCCGCTTCTGCGCGAGCGACATGCCCGGGAACCACTGGAAGCTGACCTCCTCTACGCGCACCCACGCCTCGGCGGGCGTGGTCACGAAGAATACGGGGCGCGTTGCCATGCGGGCCTCCTTGGGGATTTCAGAAAAGCGTATATCAGCCAATACAGTTGACAGGTATTCCTTCAGTCCGTCTGGAGCGAAGCGGAAG
Organism: uncultured Desulfovibrio sp.; assembly: GCA_947177085.1. Taxonomy (GTDB): domain Bacteria; phylum Desulfobacterota; class Desulfovibrionia; order Desulfovibrionales; family Desulfovibrionaceae; genus Desulfovibrio. The sequence continues at coordinate 76 of CAMWTD010000247.1, read as the reverse complement.
ACGGGGGCTGGTGCCGGAAGGATCCTAAAAAATAAGATTTTTTGCTGCTGGCAAGGAAGACAAAAATTTCCGAAGG
>CAMWTD010000246.1 GCA_947177085.1 uncultured Desulfovibrio sp. | reverse complement strand
CCAGGCGTGGAACGAATAACTTCAGGGGCGCCTTCTGGAGGAGCAGGGCCAGCTCACTCAGGCAAGCGCCCGCTATGCGCAGGTTTTGCGCGTCATGCCGCAGTGGCGGGAAGTGACCTACCGGGGCATCATCTGCCGGGTGAAGATGGGGTTTGCGGAACAGGTGCTCGACCAGGTCGTGGACCTCGTCCGCGCCGAGCCGGAGTATTTCAACCGCTTCCTCATCGACCCGGCCCTTGAGCGGGGGCGGCTGCTCGTGCTCTCCGCCCTGTTCGACCTCTGGGAGGAGGCCAGGAAAAACGCGGAAAACGAAAAAAGCGCCGTGCACGCCATGCAGGAACGCCTCATGGCCTGGTTCCCCGAGGATCACCCCGTGCAGGCGCGCCTGGGCCAGAAGGTGCACGCCCTTGACGCGCTCGGCGAGGTGGACAACTACATGGCCTTTTTCCGCATGGTGCGCCAGCGCCCGCAACTGGAAAAGGAACTGGAGGAGAGCATCCAGCGCGAGGTGGACGAGCTGCGCAACCGCTACAAGTCCTATCTCGATGTGCTGGAAGAGATCCGCGACGAAGCCTCCTGGTTTCCCTTTCCCTCGGCCCTGCGGGATTTCAGCGCGGATTTCAACTCCAGCGCGGGCATCATCAACTGGGCCTTTGCCAGCAATTTTAACGAAGCCGAGACCTTCAAGCGCGCCCAGAACGCCATCCCCCGGCTGGACGAACTTCTCCAGAACCTCAAGACGCGCCTCAAGTTCCTGCGTACGGTGCGCGACGGAACCCTCTTTGGCCTCACCATGCTGCGCACCTTCATCTGGGTGGAGGTCATCGGGCTGCTGCTCTGCTTCGTGGGCGTGCCCGTCATCGTGTTCTGGGGCGAAAAAATGGGCCTTGGCTGGCTCAAGTACCTTTTGGGGGAAAACCAGTGGTCCATCCAGAAGGTGCTTGTCATTATCGTGACCATCCTCGCCGTGGGCGTGGGTGCCCTGCGCACAACCCTGGTCTTTGACCGCAAGCGCGAAAAGCTGCTCGAACAGGCAAGGGAACAGCGCCAGAAGGCGCAGCAGACGCGTATCGAAAGCATCCGCAAGCAGCGCCTTGCGGAAGCGAAAAAACTGCGCCGCCAGCAGGAGGCCGCGCAACAACTGGAAAACCGCCGCCAGCTCAAGGCCCGGATGCAGGGCTAAGCGGGCGTCCCAGAGCGCGCCACCCCAAAAAAGGAACATTCCATGCCGACACTCAAGGATTTCGCTCTCTATCCCATCGACTGGAATCTCACCCCGGAACATGCCGTCACCATGTATCTGGAATGGGGCAACAACGACTGGCAGGCCGAATACCCGCCCGTACGCTCCAAGGAGGATGTTTCCCACTACTTTGTGGTGGACAGTTGGCAGGACCCGCCGGTCATCCGGCTGGTGCGCCGCAATTCCGAAGCCGCGGAGGACCTCATCACCGTGCCGCTGCCCCCGGAGCTTTTGCCCGACTGGCGCGAGGCCAACGGCAATCTGCGCGGCGTGAGCGCGCCCACGCCCGCCATCAAGGCGTGGCTCAAGAAGGAACTGGGGCAATAGGGACTTTCCGCCTGCCATGACGCGGGGCAGGCGCGGTCTGGCCGGAAGCGGCCCGGTGTGCGCGAAGGTGCGCCGCCCGGCCGCTTTTTCTTTGGCGGTGGTCTATTATTGGAGCCAGAGGTCCATGCCCGCCCCCATGGCGTCGGCCGGGCGCTCGGTGAAACCGAGTTTCTTGTAAAAACCCTCGTTTCCCGCTGTGGAAATGAGCACGACCTTGATTTTCCAGCCGGGACGCCGCTGGCCCTCCACCCAGGCGAGGGCGCGCCGGGCGAGCTCCCTGCCGATGCCCTGGCCCTGCCACGCTGGCAGGACCATCAAATCCGAGAAATAGGCAATATAGCCGTGGTCCCAGACGATGCGCACCGCGCCGATGATGTCGTCGCCCTTGTGGCAGGAGGCCACGAAGGCGGAATGGCTCAGGCCCTCCCGCGCTTCATCGAGGGGCAGTTCCACCCAGCCCACGGCGGCGCGCAGGCGGCAATATTCCTCGGGGGTGAGTGAGGCGGAGTACTCAGGCTGGCTCATACGACCTCGGCAATACACTAAGGAAAGATCAGGGCGGACAGTTTTACGGCCGCAGGGTCTCAGGAACGCAGCAGGGCGTTTCCCCGCATAAATCGCGGGGAAACGCCCTCAACTTCCTTGGCAGGGGGCGCTCAGGCGTTGGCCGCTGTCTCCGCGTGAGCCGTTTCCTCACGGGCGAGGCGTTTTTCCAGCGCCGTGAGCTTGGTGCGCAATTCGCGCGTGTGCTTCCTTACGCCCGCATGGTAGAGCCAGATAAGGCCCAGCACGAGCAGGCTCGACTCCACAAAGAAGAAGAACAGCCATTGCAAGTGCCGCTCCTGCCCGGCTGGGCGCTCCTGCTGGAGCCACTTGCGGGCGAGGGCCTCGCGCTCCTGCGGCGTCACCTGGGCGAGCGCCGTGGTGATGACGTTGAAGAGCTCGGGCTTGTCATTGCGCACGGCAACGGCATGGCCGTAGGAGGAATCCACCTTGCCGGCCGTCTGCATCTGGAGGATGCCGCCGGTCTGGATTTTTTCGAGCAGGTTGAATTCATAATCCAGCACGGCGTCCGCCTCGCCGGCGGCCACTTTCTGCAGTGCCTCCAGCGTGGTCGCCGCGGGCACGGCGACGATCTCGGGGTGGAATTCCTTGAGGAAGTCGTGCCAGGAATAATCCTTGACCACGGCCACCTTCTTGCCCGCGAGCGAGGTGACGTCCGCGCTGTCGAGCCCGCCGCCGCGACGGGTCATGATGATGCCCGGTTCGGTGATATAGGGCGCTGTGAAGAGCATGTATTCGCTGCGCCGGCCGGTCTTGGCGGCGGCCATGAAGAGGTCGATCTTGCCCTGGCGCGCCAGTTCCTCGGTGGCGGCCCAGTCGCTCGTGGAGACGGGGCGGAAGTCGATGCCCGTCATCTTGGCGAGCAGGCGCAGGTAGTCGCCGCCGAGGCCGGTATACCGGCCTCGCTCGTCAAACATTTCCAGCGGGTAGAAGTTGGGGTCCACGCCCACGGTGACCACCGGGTTCGCCGCGAGCCACGCCAGGTCTTCGGGGGCAATCTTGTCGAGGATCGGGTTTTTCTGCTCAAGCAGCCCGTCGAGCGCATCTTCCTTGGTCGCGAAGGCCTCGGGGAAGAAGGTCTGCGCCCCGAGCAGGACCTGGATGACGATTATGGCGCGTCCAACGCAAAGTAGCAGCAACTGTCGCATGTGTTCTCCACAAAATCC
>CAMWTD010000245.1 GCA_947177085.1 uncultured Desulfovibrio sp. | reverse complement strand
CACTTCTTTTTTTTTATTGATTATTCGTACACCTTGTTCTACACCCACGCCGAGGCCCGCGACATCATCAACCAGGGCTCGCGCAACCTGCTTCTGGAGAACATCATCCAGAAGTTCAAGAAGATTCTGGAACTCCACGATTTCGTGCTCTGCATCGGCACGGACTTTCTGGGGAAGGACCCGGTCTTCGAGTTCGAGCTCAACGCCGAGATCGCGGCCAACCTGGGCGCGCCGGTGATGCTCGTCACGAGCGGTGACAATGTGACGGCGAAAGACATCAGCGATTCCCTGCACCTCACCCTCGAGGCGCTGGAGCCCTACGCCATCGACATCATCGCCACCATCATCAACCGCTCGAGCCTCTCCCAGACCGAGCTTGACGAAATCCGCAAGAGCCTCTCCAAGGACGACAAGCCGGCCCTGGTCTATGCCGTGCCCAACGACCCTTCGCTCGGCCGCGCCACCATGAACGACGTGAAAAAGGGCCTGGACGCCGAGGTGCTCTTCGGCGCGAACCGCATGGACGCGCTCGTGGGCGACTACCTCGTGGCGGCCATGCACATCGACAATTTCCTCAACTATATCGAGAAAGACCAGCTCATTATCACGCCCGGCGACCGCACGGACATCCTGCTCGCGGCCATCGCCTCGCGCCTCTCCTCGGCCACGCCGGACATCGCGGGCGTGCTGCTCACCGGCGGCCTCGAGCCGCCGGCCTCGGTGCGCAAGCTCATCGAGGGCTGGAGCGGCGCGCCGCTGCCCATCCTGCTCACCAAGGCGCACACCTACCGCACCATCACGGCCCTGCAGGAGATCTACGGCCTCATCGAGCCGGACGACACGCGCAAGATCAACACCGTGCTCGGCCTTTACGAGCACCACGTCAACGGCAAGGAGATCGCCAACCGCCTGCTCTCCGGCCAGCGCAGCGGCCGCATGACGCCCATGATGTTCGAGTTCGAGCTTATCGAGCGCGCCAAGAGCGACAAGATGCGCATCGTGCTCGCCGAGGGCCTGGACGAGCGCATCCTCCGCGCCACGGACATCCTGCTCCGCCGCGAAGTGGCCGATATCACCCTGCTCGGCGACATCGACGCCATCCACGCCAAAGCGCGGGCCCTGGGGCTGGACGTGGCCGGCGCGCGGCTTATCGACCCGGTGAAGGCCGCCGATTTCGACAAGTACGCCGAAACCTATTACGAACTGCGCAAGGCCAAGGGCATCACGCCCGAGCAGGCCCGCGACATCATGAGCGACGCCACCTATTACGCCACCATGATGGTCAAGCTGGACGACGCGGACGGCATGGTCTCCGGCGCGGTGAACACCACGGCGCACACCATCCGGCCGGCCTTCGAGTTCATCAAGACGAGGCCCGGTTTCTCGGTGGTTTCGTCCGTGTTCCTCATGTGCCTCAAGGACCGCGTGCTCGTGTTCGGCGACTGCGCGGTGAACCCCAATCCCACGGCGCAGCAGCTTGCGGAAATCGCCATCGCCTCGGCGCATACGGCCAAGGTGTTCGGCATCGACCCGCGCGTGGCCATGCTCTCCTACTCCACGGGCACGTCCGGCAAGGGCGCGGACGTGGACGTGGTGGTGGAAGCCACGAAAATCGCCAAGGAAATGGCCCCGGATCTGGCGCTCGAGGGCCCGCTCCAGTATGACGCGGCCATCGACCCCATCGTGGCCAGGACCAAGATGCCCGACAGCCAGGTGGCCGGCCGGGCCACGGTGTTCATCTTCCCGGACCTCAACACCGGCAACAACACCTACAAGGCCGTGCAGCGGGCCGCGCAGGCCATCGCCATCGGCCCGGTGCTCCAGGGCCTCAACAAGCCGGTCAACGACCTCTCGCGCGGCTGCACCGTGCCGGACATCGTGAACACGGTGGCCATCACGGCCGTACAGGCCGCGGCGGACAAGAAGAACGCCAAGAAATAAGCGAAAACGCGCAACAACCATCTTCCGGCCGGGCATGGGGCCCGGCCGGGGCCGCATGTGGCGGACACGTCAAAGGGAGTGAGGGATGAAAGTTCTGGTCATCAACGCTGGCTCTTCCTCGTGCAAGTACCAGCTTCTGGAAATGGACACCAAGACCGTGCTCTGCTCCGGCATCGCCGAGCGCATCGGCCAGCAGAACGGCCGCCTGACGCACAAGATCGCCCCGGGCACCGACCACGAGAAGAAGATCATCCGCGACGAGGACTTCCGCACCCATGTGGAGGCCATGGAGCTCGTCATCGCGCTCCTCACCGACCCGGAAGTGGGCGTCATCAAGGACAAGGGCGAGATCCACGCCATCGGCCACCGCGTTCTCCACGGCGGCGAGGCCATCACCCAGCCCGTGCTCGTGGACCAGCACGTCAAGGACGTCATCAAGGAGTGCTTCCTGCTCGGGCCCCTGCACAACCCGGCCAACCTCATGGGCATCGAGGTGGCGGAAAAACTCTTCCCGGGCGTGCCCAATGTGGCCGTCTTCGACACGGCCTTCGGTATGGGCATGCCGCCGGACGCATACATGTACGCCCTGCCCTATGAATATTACGAGGAGCTCCAGCTCAGGCGCTACGGCTTCCACGGCACCTCGCACAAGTACATCGCGCGCAAGACGGCCGAATATCTCGGCAAGCCGCTGGACGAGCTCAATTCCGTCACCATGCACCTTGGCAACGGCTCGTCCATGACCTGCGTGAAGCACGGCAAGTGCTATGACACCAGCATGGGCCTCACGCCGCTGGAAGGCCTCATCATGGGCACGCGCTGCGGCAGCATCGACCCGGCCATCGTGCCCTTCCTGCAGGAGAAAAAGGGCTACACCGCGCCGGAAGTGGACACCATCATGAACAAGAAGTCGGGCCTTTTGGGCATCTGCGGCTTCACGGACATGCGCGACGTGCATGCGGAGATCGAGAAGGGCAACGAGCGCGCCAAGCTCGCGCTGGAAATGCTCGTGCGCAGCATCCGAAAGATGCTCGGGGCCTATATCTTCCTGCTGGACGGCAAGCCGGACGCCATCGTGTTCACCGCCGGCATCGGCGAGAACGACCCCGTGGTGCGCGAAAAGGTGTGCGAAAACCTCGAGAGCGTGGGCATCAAGCTGGACGCCAAAGAGAACGACACCCGCAAGCCCGGCGCGCGCACCATCTCCGCGCCGGACAGCCGCATCACAGTCCTCGTCATCCCCACCGACGAGGAACTGGAAATCGCCGAAGCCACCGTCAAGGTGGTGGAGAAGAAGTAGGGCCGCACCCGCTCGATAAACGAGACAGAAAAGATGAAAGAGCGGCGGTTCCAGGAGGGAGCCGCCG
>CAMWTD010000244.1 GCA_947177085.1 uncultured Desulfovibrio sp. | reverse complement strand
TGTCAAGAGGCCCCGCAAAAACTTTTTTTCGCAAGCCCCGGAACTCGGCGCGGAGTGCTAAACTATATCCGCCCACCCCACCTGTCAAGGAGTTTTGTCAAAATTTTTTCCACCTCCCCGCAAATCCGCGCCTGGCACGGGCTTGCGCCTATTCCTCGGCCACCACCAGGCGCGCGCCGGACCGCAGGCTCTTCTCATCCACCCCGTTCCAGCGCTTGAGATCGTCCACGCTCACATTATGCTTGCGGGCGATCTTCCAGAGGTTGTCATTGGCCTGCACGGTGTAGGTGGCTTTTGACGGCTTTTTCTTGCCGATGCTGCCGCTCGCGCCTGCCGTGGGCGTCTTGGCCTGACGCGCCGCGGCCGCGCCCCCGCCCGTCCCGGGAATGCGGAGCACATGGCCCTGGCGCAGTCTGCCCGGATCCTCAATGCCGTTATGCGCCTGCAATGCGGCCACGCTGACATTGTATTTCCGGGCCACGGCATAGAGCGTTTCATTGGCCTGGAGGGTATGCTGCCCGCCCGCGGCGACGGCCCTGGAGGATGCCGAAGGCTGCTGCACCTGCTGGGCCCCCTTCTGTTTTCCGCGGGGGGCTCCTTTGTCGCCCTTGGCGTTTTTGCCGCCCTTGCCGTCAAGCGCCGCCACAGCCGCCTTGGACATGTTGACGTTCCTCGGGGCGAGGATGGTCTGCCCGGCCTTGAGCTTGTCCACCTCGGGATTGACGGCCTTGAGGCGTTCCACCGGCACATTGGCGCGGCGGCTCAGCTTTTCCCAGGTGTCCGCGGAACTCGCCACCTTGACCGGCCCCCAGCCCGCATAGTTTGCCGGTTGCGTGGTGCAGAGGAATTTCTGTGCCTGCTGCTGCGAGCGCAGGGGCACATAGACGAAGGTCGCATGGTCCGTGCAGGTGATGCGCCGCTTGTGGTGCTTGTTGTAGCTCGCAAATTCGGGCCAGCTCAGGTTGCATGCCTTGGAAAAGGCCGTGAGGTCCGTGCCGGGCTTGGCGGTAAAGCGCAGCACGCCCGGCGCTTTTTCCGGCTGGATGGGTTCGAAGCCGAGCTGCGGAAGATTGCGCATGATCTTGGTCACGGCCATGAAGCGCGGCACATACTGCTTGGTCTCTTCGCGCAACTGGGCCTTTTCGTCCAGAGTGTGGTTCAGCGCCTTGACCTCGAAGAAGTTGCGGCCGCCCGTGCCCTGCTTGGCGCGGCTCATCTTGCCCTCGCCCGCATTGTAGGCCGCGATGGCCGTGGGCCAGTCGCCGAAGTCGTTGTGAAGTTTCTGGAGATAGTCGGCCGCCGCCTCGGTGGCCTTGTAAGGGTCGAGGCGCTCGTCGGTCCACCAGTCCTGCCTGAGCCCGTAGACCGTGGCCGTGCCGGGCATGAACTGCCAGGCCCCGGCAGCGCCCGCCGGGGACTGGGCGTCGGCGCGGTAGCCGCTCTCCACAATGGCGAGATTGGCGAGCTCCTCCGGCATCCCTTTGGAGCGGAACACCTGGCGCGCGTAGTCCAGGTACTGCTCCGAGCGCTTGGAGAAGGCGCACATGGTCTGGCGCCCCTTGCGCAGGAAATACTTGTACTGGATGGCCACATCCGACATGGCCTGGTCCGGCACGTCCTTGTCGATATGCCCGGTAGACTTGAGGGCGGCCATCTCCGTATGCGTGAGCGGGTCCGCCCCGCTTTCGGGCACGATGACGCCAGGCATGGACACTTCCGGCGAGGCGCTCTTGCGCGCGCCGCAGCCCGCCAGCGTTAGGCACAGCGCGCAAAAAACGAGAACCATGATCGCCGGCTGCACCCGGCGTTGTGCGAGTAGCATTTTCTCCGCTCCCCAGCAGATATGAACCCTGTTGTCCCCGATACCGACGCCGCGCCTGTCCGCGGCGTCGCGGCCTTGCGGCTTGCCAGCGCGCGCAAAGGCGCGTAGAGAGCCGGAAAACCTTCGTTTCCGCTTACCGGCGCATCACGCCGGACACACAGGAGCGCCCATGACGCCCTTCACTCCCCCACATGGCCCGCAGGACGCCCTTCGGGCCGATGCGGATGCGGACCTGCTCCTGCCGGGCATGAAGCCCGTGCTGGAACTTCTGGCCGCCACGCCCGGGCGCGTGAGCCAGGTTTTTTGCCGCAAGGGGCTTAACAGCCCCGATGCGGGAGAAATCCGCCGCCTCTGCCGGATGCATGGCATCCGCTACGGCACGGTGGACGCGGCGGCCCTTGACCGCCTCTGCGGCGGCCGCAGGGGGCACGGCGTCGCCCATCAGGGCGTGGTCGCGCGGCTGGCGGCCACGGGCTTCATCGGGCTCGACGAACTGCTCCAGTCCGTGCCCGAAGCGCCCCTGCCGCTGCTCCTGGCGCTGGACCAGGTGCAGGACCCGGGCAATGTGGGCACGCTGTGCCGCACCCTCTATGCGCTGGGCGGGGCCGGGCTGCTCGTGCCGCGCCACAACAGCGCCTATCTCGGGCCGGCGGCGCGGCGGACGGCGGCCGGCGCGCTGGAGCGGCTCGCCGTGGCCCAGGTGATCAACCTCGCCCACGCCCTGGACCGCGCCGAGGAGGCGGGCCTCGCCATATATGGCACGGGCCTGGGCACTGGCGAAGCGCCCTGCGCGGACGCCTTCACAACGCCCCTGCGCCTTCCCGCCGTGCTGGTGCTCGGCAACGAGGACAAGGGGCTCAGGCCCGGGGTCGCCAAGCGCTGCGGGGCCTTTCTCCACATTCCCTTTGCGCGGAGCTTCGACTCGCTCAATGTGGCGCAGGCCGGCGCCATCCTTGTGGGACTGGCCGCGCAGCAGCACGCACAAGATCCTGTTCGGTAAATGGCAGGGAAACTATAGTGAGGCAATAGGTAAATCTGAAAAGATAAGGCCAATGCCTTGAAAGACAAGGCATTAAAAAATTTGGACGTAAATCTTCTGTTATGGGGATGCTGAATACAAAATATTTAAGAGATATTGTAGATAATTTCTAGAAAATATCTATATTTTTTCTTTGCTAATACCTAATAGTTGTCTCTTCCCTCTCCCACTGAAGATACAAAAATGCCCCGCAAGGGGGCGCAGAGACTGAAAGAGGAAGGGGGCCCCGGCCGGGCTTGCGCTTGCTGCTCTCCGGCGGTGACGAGCACGACGCGCCCTAAAATTCGGGCAAAAACGCTCCGCGGATGACGGACATCCGGTTCCGGCGCGCCAGGAGCAAAAATTCTTTCGCCCTGGCGATGTATTCGGGCTGCCGGCTTTTGGGGATATTCAAATCCAGGGAAAGCACGAGCGTTTGCACGCCGTACTTCCTTGCGGTGTCGACCATGGCCGGAATATCGTC
>CAMWTD010000243.1 GCA_947177085.1 uncultured Desulfovibrio sp. | reverse complement strand
GCAGCGCAACCTTGAGCGCCGCATCGAGGAGCGTCTCCAGCCCATCTGCGGCCCCGGCCGCGTCATCGCCAAGGTCAACGCGGACATGGACTTCAGCCAGAAGACCATCCGCCGCGAGATCTACGACCCGGAAAAAACCGTGGTCCGCAGCGAGCAGCGCAGCGAGGAAAGCCAGCAGGGCCAGGCCAACCTCGAGGCCGGCGCGCCCGACGCCAACTTCCGCGGCGACGGCATCACGGGCTCCGTCTCCAACCAGAACGGAACCCGCGAGACCCGCACCACCAACTACGAAATCAACAAGGAAGAGCACCAGATCATCGCCAATGTGGGAGATTTGCGCCGCCTGACGGTTGCGGTTATCATTGATGGGTCGTATGAAAAGAGCGAGGGCGCGTGGAACTTCGTGCCCCGCAAGCCTGAGGAACTGGACCGGGTGCGCCAGCTCGTGTCCAACGCGGTGGGCCTGAACACCGGCCGCGGCGACTCCCTGGAAGTGAGCTCGGCCCCGTTCAACGATTCCGAGCCGCCCCACGAGCCCAACTTCGCCGAGGTGCTGGCCGACTACGCCGAGCGGCTGGGCAAGCCCCTGCTCAACGCGCTCCTGGCCTTCCTCTTCCTCATGCTGGTGGTCAGGCCCGTGGTGCTGGCCCTCATCCGGCCCAAGGTCGAGGCGGGCGAGATGGTCGAAGGCCTGGAGGGGCTCCCCTCCGCCGAGGAGCAGCTCGCGCTCTACGAGGCCCTCGAGGAGGCCGCCAAGGCCGACGAGGAAGAGCCGGAAGCCATCGACGAGGAAGAAGAGGAGCTTATCTTCAAGGACATCGAAGCTCTCAAGGCGCACATCTTCACCCTCTCCGACAACCACATGGAGCAGGTGGTGAGCCTGGTGCGCGGCTGGATGCAGAAAGATGAAGCAAGAGCCTAAAGCAAAGGCGCTCACAACCGGCAAGAGCGGGAGCAGTCCCGCTCTTGCCGACATCCGGGCCATACGCCTCGCCCAGAAAGCCACCAACCAGCGGGTGGAGGAGCTCAAGCTCCGACTGTTCCGCATGACGGAACAGCACATGGATCAGGCCGTGAGCCTGATCCGTCGCTGGCTTAAGGACCCGGAGCGCTAGGCCGCCCCGCCGGAGCGCACACAGAGAAAGCGGCATCGGGAAAGGAGTCACGAAGATCATGGAACTGACCGGCCAGCAGCGCATCGCGATCCTCCTGCTCGCCATGGGCGACAAGTTCACCGCCGACGTCTTCAAGCGCATGGAGCGCCAGGAAATCGCCGACGTCTCCAAGGCCATCGTGGAGCTTGGCCCCGTGCCGCGCGAGACCGTGGAGGAAGTGCTGCGCGATTTCCATGAATCCCTGGTGGAAGGCGTGGACATGATCTCCGGCGGCACGGATACGGCGAAGCGCCTCCTTGTCCGCAACCTGGACCCCGAAACCGCCAAGTACGTCATGGACAGCCTCGCGCTGGACACCGGGCCCGCGCCCTTCCGCGACCTCGAGCAGGTAAGCCCGCGCCTGCTCTCGCAGATTTTGCGCAACGAGCATCCGCAGACCCTCGCCCTCATCATGGGCCACCTCCACCCCGACCAGGCGGCCAATCTTTTGACGAGCCTGCCCGCGGGCGTGCGCGCCGAGGTGCTCACGCGCCTCGCCAAGCTCGAGTCCGTGCCCGAAGAAATGCTCATGGAGGTGGACAAGGTGCTCACGAGCCAGCTCATCGCCATGGGCGGCAAGGAGGGCAAGAAGGTGGGCGGCGTGCAGTCCGTGGCCGAGATCCTCAACGCCGTGGACCGCGCCACCGAGGAGGAGGTCCTCTCGGAAATCGAGGAGGAATCCGCCCAGATGGCCGAGGACATCCGCAACCTCATGTTCGTCTTCGAGGACTGCAAGAATATCGACGACAAGGGCGTGCGCGAGCTGCTCAAGGAAGTCTCCAACGAGGTGCTCACCCTGGCCCTGCGCGGGGCCAGCGAGGATCTGCGCGAAAAGTTCTTCAAGAACATGTCCGAGCGCGCGGGCAACATGATCCGCGAGGAGCTGGAATTCATGGGCCCCACCAAGATCTCGGACGTGGAGGCCGCGCAGCAGAACATCGTCAAGGTGGTGCGCCGCCTGGAGGCGGAAAACAAGGTGGTGGTCAGCCGGGGCGGCGGCGATGTGTTCGTCTAGGCCCCGAGCGTTCACGGGCGCTTCCCCTCTGCGTCCGGAACAAAAAGCCTTTTTGCCCCTGCCGGGCGCGGTTGGCATCCGCGCCTGCGGCAAAAAGGCTTTTTTGCGTGGCGGGACGGTTATGCCGGGCCGGCCCCGTTTCATGACGGCCTAATCTTCAGGACAGGATGCTGGCATGGCTTCCGAGCAGTTGCGGAAAAAATGGGGCACCATCTTCATGGGCGAGCGCGAGGCCACGGTGGAGCAGCTCGACGCCATGCAGGAGCCCATGCGCCGCGAAAAGCTCAAGCAGGAGCAGGAAGTCGACTACATGGAGCGCGTGCGCGCCCGCGCCGCGGAACGCGCCAAGGAAATTTTGGGCGCGGCCTACGCCGAGCGCCTGAAGGTGCTGGAGGAGGCCAAGGCCGAGGCCCAGGCCACGCTGCGCGAAACCGCCGCCAAATGCGCGGCCGCCAAGGCCGAGGCCGAGGCCGCCCGCAAGGAGGCCCAGGCGGAGCTCGCCCGGGCCCAGGCCGAGCGCGAGGCCGCGGTGCGCGTGCGCGAGGCCGCCCATGGCGAGGGCTACCAGGCGGGCATGGACCAGGCCGGGCAGGAACTGCGCGAATTCCGCGCCGAGCTCGGCCAGTCCCTGGGCGCGCTCTTGCGGGCCATCGCCGGCCAGCGGGCCGACCTTGCCGCCGCCTGGCGCGAGGAGCTGGTGGAGCTCACGCAGGAGGCCGTGGCCGCGGGCACGGGCCATGTGCTCAGCGCGGAGCACGCCGAATTGCTGCGCGCCCTTGTGCTCAAGGCCGTGGCCCTTCTGGAGGACCGCTCAACCATCATCGTGCGCGTCAACCCGGCGGACGAGGCCGCCGTGGGCGACATGTTCGCGGCCGCGCGCGAGCGCGCCCCGGAGCTGGCGCAGTGGATCGTCAACGGCGACGAGCGCATGGAGCCCGGGGGCCTTGTGGCCGAGAGCGGCAGCGGCAGCGTGGACTGCCGGCGCGAGCATTACCGCGAAATGGTGGATTCCATACTCGCGCATCTCACCCTGCCGGAGCGCGAGGGCGAGGCCGAGGCCGACGAGGCCATCGACGCGCTGGTGGAACACGAGACCGCGCGCATGGCCGAGCTTGCGCCGCCGCCGGAGCCGGCCATCGAACCGGCCCCCGCGCAGGCGGCCGCCGCCGTGCCAGCGCCGGAGGAAGGGCCCCCCGC
>CAMWTD010000242.1 GCA_947177085.1 uncultured Desulfovibrio sp. | reverse complement strand
CTTTCGGGGCTTCGGCCTTCAATGCCTCGTCTTCGGGCGCAGCGGAGCTCGGGGCGGCCGGGGCGGCCCCGCCGGGCCGGCTGATGCCCCGCGCCCCGGCCGGACGGCGCGGCGCGGCATCCGGCGCTTCGGTCTTTGCGGCGGCCTTGGGCGTTTCCGCCGCGGCGGGCGCTTCGGGGGCCGAAGTCGCGGCTGGGGCGGCCTTCGGGGCTTCCACAGGCGCGGCGGCTTCCGCCGCGGGCGCGGCTGTTTCCGCGGCGGGGGCAGCGGGAGTTTCAGGCGCGGGCGCTTCCTTGCGGCGGCGGCGGACGATGACATTGGGCTGCACCGTGGTGCGTTCCACCGTGCTTTCCTTGCGGGAGGCGAAGTGCGCGCGCAGGCGGGCGGCCTCCTCCTCGTCCACGGAGCCGGCCATGCTCTTGGCCGAGACGCCGAGCTCGCGCAGGGCGGGGAGCATGTCCCGCGTGGGCACGCCAAGCTCGCTTGCGAGGTCCTTCACCTTGATCTTTATTTCTGCCATATGGCCCCCTTGCTCCTCCCGGCGGCGGCGCGGGCGCGCCGACCGCCTTGCCGCGTTCCCGGCCTGTACTTCTCGAACCTGCGTCCGCAGGCGGGATCGGGACACAGGTAAAAGCCCCTGCCCGGGCTTTTCCGCGTCTCGTCAATGATCAATGTTCCTTCCGGCGTGAGCACATGGCGGGAAAGCTCCGCCTTGGCGAAGCGGCGGCGGCAGATGACGCACATCCGCACCGGCCCGCGGGCGTCGCCGGCATCAGGCATCCGCGCCGTCCTTCGCCGCGCCTTCAGACGGTTCTTCTGTCCCGGTTTCCACCGTCAGGCTCACGGCCGAGGGCTCGGGATCGTCCTCCACCACCGGGGCGAGGAAGTTGATGGCCGAGCGCAAATCGGAAATGCGCGCCTCGCTGATGCCCAGCTTGTCCGAGAGCTCCTCGTCCGTGGCCTCGCGCAAGGCGGCCAGCGACGAATAGCCCGCGGCGAGCAGCGCCTCGATGGAAACCTCGGCCACGCTCGCCACCTGCTCGAGGCCGTGGCCGATGGCATTGGCCTCGTTGTAGCGGCTCTCGGTGAAAATATCGACCTTCCAGCCCAAAAGGCGCGCGGCGAGCTTCACGTTCTGGCCCTTGCGGCCGATGGAGTTGGTGAGCTGGTCGTCGGGCACGATGACCTCGAGCAGGTTCTCCTCCTCGTCCACCACGATGCGCGAGACGAGCGCCGGCGCGAGGGCGTTGCGCGCGTAAGTGGCGATGTCCGGGCTCCAGACCACGATGTCGATGCGCTCGCCGTGCAGCTCCTGCACGATGTTCTGGATGCGCGAGCCGCGCACGCCCACGCACGCGCCCACCGGGTCCACGTCGCGCTCGCGCGAGATGACCGCCACCTTGGCGCGGGAGCCGGGGTCGCGCGCGACGCCCATGATCTGCACCACGCCGTCGTCCACCTCCGGAACCTCCCGACGGAAGAGCGCGGCCATGTAGTCGCGGTGGGCGCGGGAAATGACCACCTGCGGCCCGCGACCCTCCTTGCGCACGTCGATGATCAACGCCTGGAGGCGGTCGCCGCGCTTGTAGTGCTCGCGCGGGATCTGTTCCTCGCGGGGCAGGATGGCCTCGGTACGGCCGAGATTGACCACCCAGCCGCCCTTGTCGCGCCGCTGCACGATGCCCGAGACGATCTCGCCCACGCGGTCCTTATACTCCTCGTAGATGATCTCCTGCTCGGCGTCGCGCATGCGCTGGATGATGACCTGCTTGGCCGACTGCGCTGCGATGCGCCCCAGGTCCTCCACCTTGACGCGGAAGCCCATCTCGTCGTCGAGCTGCACCGAGGGGTCGTGCTCGCGGGCCTCGGCGAGCGCGATCTGGGTGTCCTCGTTGGCCACGTCGCCGTCCTCGACCACGATTTTGAACTGGTAGACCTCAATGTCGCCGGTTTCGTCATTATAGGTCACTTCCACGTCCATGTCCTCGCTGAAGCGGCGCAGCACGGACATCCGCACGGCCTCCTCCAGGGTGTCGATGAGCATGTCGCGGTCAAGGCCCTTGTCCTTGCTGATCTGGTCAATGGCCTTCTTGAGCTCAAGATTCATGTCTGCCTCCGGCGGCCGCGCGGGCGCGGCCGGCTTGGCTGGGATGGCGGGCCCGCCCCTTGCCGGGGGCCTTGCCGGGCCCCTTGCCTGGTTTGGCGGGCTTCTGGAAAACGGGGATGCGGGCGGCCCTGCGCACTTCGGCCCAAGGGAGATGCACGGGGGGCGCGTCCTCGGGGCGCACCTCCCCCTCGGCCGATATGGCGCAGGGCTCGAGGGTGAAACCTTCGGCGTCCACGGCCGCGAGACGGCCGCGCCAGCGCAGGCGCGGGGCCGAGCCGCCCTCGCCTTCGGGCGTCACGGGGGAGGCCAGGCGCGCCTCCACCATGTCGCCCACATAGGGGGCCATCTGGCCGAGGCTGAAAAAGCGGCGGTCGAGCCCCGGGGAGGAGACCTCCAGCACCCAGGCCTCGGGCACGCAGTCCTCCACGTCCATGGCGAGGCCGAGCTCGCGGGAGATCTCCTCGCACTGCTCGATGCTGGCCGAACCGGGCTCGCCGAAGACTCCCCCGGCATCCCCGGCGGCGGGGGCCTGCGCGGCGCGGGGCACATCCACAAAGACGCGCACCTTGGTGCGGCCGCCCGGCAGCACCTCCACGCCCCAGAGCGTGAGGCCCCGGGCCCGGACGAGCGGGCTCACGAGACGGGTGACGGTTTCCTCAAGATTTTCCGGCATGGCCTCAGGCTTCTCCCTCGCGGCGGTTCCCCGGCTGCGGGACAAAAAAAAGGGGGCCCCTCCAGGCCTCCCCACATGGACGGACACCGCGGATGCTCCGCACGCGGGCGAACCCGCCAGATCCCGTCCGAGGACGCAGCGGCCCGCCCCGCAAAGGCTGGAAAAGGGGCGAGACCACTTGAACGCGCCTTGAATACGCGGTTTCGCCGCCCCTGTCAAGCGCAAGGACGCCACGCCACGGATGAACCGCGGGCATGGCGCTCTGCGGGCCAAAAAAACAGCGGGCGCTACAGGCGGGTGACATCCTCCCCGCCGGCCGTTCCTTGAGGAGCCTGTTCCGGGGCCGGAACCTTTTCCGGGGCATCGGTTTCCGGGGCCGTGGGGCTTTCCGGGGCTTCGGGCATGGCCGGGGCCTCCGGCGCGGCTTCCCGGGCAGCATCCGGCACGGCCTGCGGCGCGGGCGCGGCTTCGGGAGCGGGCTCGGGCAAAGCCGGGGCTTCCGGCAGCGGAGACGCCGGAGGCACGGGAACGGCAGCTTCGGGAACAGGGGCGGCCTCGGGCTGCGCGGGCTCTTCGGGAAGGGCCGGCGCGGCTTCGGGCGCTGTCCCGGAGGGC
>CAMWTD010000241.1 GCA_947177085.1 uncultured Desulfovibrio sp. | reverse complement strand
GCGCGACCAGCTTCAGGAGGAGGGCCTGTTCGACATCCCGGGCATCAGCGAGCACAGGCCCGTCTTCGCAAGCCACGCCCAACTGGAGCGGGCGCACTTCTGCCTGCCCTCGGCGGCGGCCGTGAGCACGGAATCGCACCTTGCGGCGGCGGGCGGGGCCATCACGGCGGCGCGCCTCGTCATGGAGCACAAGACCGACCGGGCCTTCGCGCTGGTGCGGCCCCCAGGGCATCACGCCATGCGCGTGGTCCACGGCAACCGGGGCTTCTGCAATATCAACAACGAAGCCGTCATGGTTGAATATATCCGCGACCACTATCCGCACCCCGAGGGGCGTCCGCTGCGCGTGGCCATCGTGGATACGGACGTGCACCACGGCGACGGCAGCCAGGATGTCTTCTGGAACGACCCGCACACGCTCTTCATCTCCCTGCACCAGGACGGCCGCACCCTGTACCCGGGTTCGGGCTTCCTCGGCGAGGACGGCGGCCCGGGCGCGCGCGGGCGCACCATCAACATCCCACTTCCGCCGGAAACGTCGGACGAGGGCTATCTCTACGCCGTGCGCAACGCCGTCCTTCCCATGCTGGAGGATTTCCGGCCGGACATCGTCATCAATTCCGCCGGGCAGGACAACCACTTCACCGACCCGCTGGCCAACATGCGCCTGTCGGCCCAGGGCTATGCGGCGCTGACCACGGCGCTGAACCCGGATATCGCGGTGCTCGAGGGCGGCTACTCCATCCGGGGGGCGCTGCCCTATGTGAACCTCGGCATCTGCCTCGCCTTGGCGGGCATTCCCGCGGCAAACGAGATCCGCGAGCCCGGCTGGACGCCAGGAGCCATCCGCCAGCGGCCGCAGGTGGCCGAATACATCGCGCGCCTCTGCGAGGAGGTGCTGGACCGCTATTTCCGGCCGCCCGCGCGCCCCGCCGAAGGCAAGGAAGACCACGGCTGGTGGACGCGGCAAAAGCATATCTTTTACGACACGGACATGTTGCGCGAGCGCCAGAACGAAAGCTGGCGGCTCTGCGACGACTGCTCCGGCCTTGGGCGCATCGAGACGGAGTCGGAGCGCGTGCCGCGTTCCCTCTGCCTGCTCGTGCCGCGCCATGCCTGCCCGGCCTGCCGGGCCGAAGGCGAGCGCCTGGCGGCGGAAGCCCGCAAGAGCGGCCGCTACGCCCATGTGCGCGTACTTGACGGCGACGCCGCGGACAGGATCCCGCACACATCCACAACAACTAGCGAACCAGCGAGGCAAGCATGACGGATATCCTCATCATCGGCGCGGGCGGCGTGGGCAGCGTCGTCGCCCACAAGTGCGCGCAGGCCAAGCGCGAGACCGGGGTTTTCGGCAAGATAACGCTGGCGAGCCGCACCCTGTCCCGCTGCGAGGCCGTGGCCGCCAGCGTGCGGGAGCGCCTTGGCGTGGACATCGCCACGGCCCGGGTGGACGCGGACGATGTGCCGGCGCTTTGCGCGCTCATGCGCGAGGTGAAGCCGGCCATCGTGTGCAATATCGCCCTGCCCTATCAGGACCTGCACATCATGGACGCCTGCCTGGAGTGCGGGGCGCACTACCTCGACACCGCCAATTACGAGCCGCCGGACACCGCGCGCTTCGAGTACAAGTGGCAATGGGCCTACCGCGACCGCTTCCGCGAGGCCGGCCTGACGGCCCTGCTCGGCTCCGGCTTCGACCCGGGCGTGACCAATGTCTTCGCGGCCTGGGCGCTCAAGCACGAGCTGGACGAAGTGCATGTGCTCGACATCATCGACTGCAATGCCGGCAGCCACGGGCAGGCCTTCACCACCAACTTCAACCCGGAAATCAATATCCGCGAGGTCACGGCGCGCGGCCGCTACTGGGAGCACGGGGAATGGGTGGAGACGGACCCGCTCTCCTGGTCCATGGACTACGACTTCCCGGACGGCATCGGCAAAAAGAAGTGCTACCTCATGTACCACGAGGAGCTGGAATCGCTGGTGCGCCACCTGCGCGGCATCCGGCGGGCGCGCTTCTGGATGACCTTTTCCGAGAGCTACCTCAACCATCTCGAGGTGCTCGGCAATGTGGGCATGACGCGCATCGACCCGGTGCGCTTCCACGGGCAGGACATCGTGCCCATCCAGTTCCTGGCGGCGCTTCTGCCCGACCCGGCCTCCCTCGGGCCGCTGACCACGGGCCGCACCTGCATCGGCGACGTGCTCCGCGGCGTGAAAAACGGCAGGCCGCGCGCGGTCTATGTCTACAATATCTGCGACCACGGCGCCTGTTACCGCGAGGTGGGCTCGCAGGCCATTTCCTACACCACCGGCGTGCCGGCCATGATCGGGACCAAGCTCATCGCCGAAGGTCTGTGGCGCAGGCCGGGCGTGTGGAACATGGAGGAATTCGACCCCGACCCCTTCATGGCCGACTTGAACCGCTTCGGCCTGCCCTGGAACTGCGTGGAAGTTCCCGCGGAATAATGCCGGGCCGGCCATGAGCGCGGACTGCCTCGATCTTTTGCTGGCGCAGGATTCGCCCGCGCCCTCGCCCTGCTTCGTGCTCGACGAATGCCGGCTGCGTGAAAACGCCGCCATCCTCGACGGCGTGCAAAAGGCCACGGATGCGAAGATCCTGCTGGCGCTCAAGGGCTTTGCGGCCTGGGCGACCTTTCCCCTGCTCTCGCGCGCGGCGTCGGGGCCGCTCTGGGGCGTGTGCGCGAGCTCGGTGGACGAGGCGCGCCTCGGCCGCGAGGACTTCGGGGGCGAGGTCCACGCCTTCGCCGCCGCCTGGAGCGAGGAGGAATTTCGCGAGCTGCTCACGCTCTGCGACCACATCGTCTTCAATTCCGTGGCCCAATGGCGGCGCTTCCGGCCCGTGGCCGAGGCCGCGCGGGCCGCGGGAAAAAGCCGTGAGGTGAGCTTCGGCCTTCGCCTGAACCCCGAACATTCGGAAGGCGCTGTCCCCATCTACGACCCCTGCGCGCCGGGCTCGCGCCTGGGTATCCGTGAGGCGGCGCTGGCCCGCGAGCTCCCGCCCGGGGAGCTGGCCGGCATTTCCGGGCTCCATTTCCATACGCTCTGCGAGCAGGGGGCGGACGCCCTTGAGCGCACCCTGGCCGCCGTGGAGGAAAAGTTCGCGCCCTGGATAGCGGCCCTTCCCCAAAAGGGGCGCTGGCTCAATTTCGGCGGCGGCCACCACATCACCCGCGAGGGCTATGATCTCGCCCTGCTGCGCCGCCTCGTCACCCGCTGGCGCGACCGTTACGGGGCGCAAATCTACCTCGAGCCCGGCGAGGCCGTGGCCCTCGACGCGGGCTGGCTCACGGCCGCGGTGCTCGACGTGGTCATGGCCGACATGCCCGTGGCCGTGCTGGATGTTTCCGCCGCCTGCCACATGCCGGACGTGCTCG
>CAMWTD010000240.1 GCA_947177085.1 uncultured Desulfovibrio sp. | reverse complement strand
GTGCTGGCCCAGGGCCGGGCCCACCGGGGGGGAGGGATTGGCGGCGCCCGCGGGGATCTGCAACTTGATCTTGGCAACTTCTTTCTTGGCCATTTCTTACATCCTTCATCATGAGGCGCGCGCCGTGGGGCGCGCGGGGAAGGCCCGGGCCCTAGCCCTTGGAGACCTGCCCGAAATCCAGCTCCACAGGGGTCTGCCGCCCGAAGATGGATACCGAGACGCGCAGCTTGCCCTTGTCGTGATTCACATCTTCCACCACGCCATTAAAGCCGTCGAAGGGCCCCTCAATGACGCGCACATCATCGCCGACTTCAAAGTTGAACTTGGGACGCGGCGTTTCCTGGCGCATCTCCATGAGCTTCAGGATACGCTGGGCCTCGCTGTCGCGCATGGGCGCGGGCCGGTTCTTGCCGCCCACAAAGCCCGTGACCTTGGGGATGGACTGCACGAGATGCCAGGAAAGGTCGGTCATGACCATGCGCACCATGATATAGCCGGGATAGAACTTGCGCGTGGTCGTGCGGGATTTTTCGCCGTGGCGGGAGGGTTCCTGCACCTTTTCGGTGGGAACGACCACCTCCTCGATGAGGCCCTGGTCCTGCCCGGTGCGCTGCATCTCGGCGATAGTCTTCTGCACGCGCTGTTCAAAACCGGAATAGGTGTGCACGATATACCAGCGCGCCCTCCTGCCGCCTTCCGGGCTGGCGGCTTCAGGGGCGTCGGCTTCGGGCGCGCCCCAGCCGCCTACGGCGGTGTCCGGCGCGGTATCGCTTGGGGAGTCGTTCATAGCGGCCTTCAGGACAGTATGGTCTTGATCAGGCTTGAGAGACCGAGGTCTATCAGGCCCAGAATGACGGCCATGACGGCCACGAAGCCCAGCACCGCCAGCGTTGCCTTGCGGGTCTCCTTGAGCGTCGGCCAGGTGACCTTGCGCAGTTCCGCCTTGGAGGCTTCCACATAACGGATGAAGCGCGTGATGGGATTCGGCGTTGATTCGGCCCTGTCGTCCACGGCCTGCGCCTGCTTCTTTGCCATAGCGTGCATCCCGGAAGATAAAAAATGGCAGGGCAGGAGGGATTCGAACCCCCAACTTGCGGTTTTGGAGACCGCCGCTCTAGCCGTTAGAGCTACTGCCCTGCGCGCCGCCGGGGAAGGAAGAGGCCCTCCCCCGGCGGAAAGTGATTACCTGGTTTCGCGATGCACCGTGTGCTTCTTGTCCCAGGGGCAATACTTCTTCATTTCCAGACGCCCGGTGGTGTTTTTCTTGTTCTTCCGGGTGCTGTAGTTGCGCCGCTTGCACTCGGTGCAAGCCAGGATGACGTTGACTCTCATGGCCCTACTCGAGGATCTCGGTCACCACGCCGGAACCCACGGTGCGGCCGCCTTCGCGAATGGCGAAGCGCAGGCCCACTTCCATGGCGATGGGCGCGATGAGTTCGACGATGAACTGCGAGTTGTCGCCGGGCATGACCATTTCCACGCCTTCGGGCAGGTCGATGACGCCGGTGATGTCCGTGGTGCGGAAGTAGAACTGCGGCCGGTAGCCGGAGAAGAACGGCGTATGGCGGCCGCCTTCCTCCTTGGAGAGGACGTACACTTCGGCCTTGAACTTCTTGTGCGGCGTGATGGACTTGGGCGCGGCGAGCACCTGGCCGCGTTCCACTTCGTCACGCTTGGTGCCGCGCAGGAGCACGCCGATGTTGTCGCCGGCCTGGCCCTGGTCGAGCAGCTTGCGGAACATTTCCACGCCCGTGCAGGTGGTCTTCTGGGTGGGCTTGATGCCCACGATTTCCACTTCGTCGCCCACCTTGATGACGCCGCGCTCCACACGGCCGGTCACCACGGTGCCGCGGCCGGAGATGGAGAACACGTCCTCAATGGGCATGAGGAAGGGCTTGTCGATGTCGCGCACCGGGTCGGGAATGAAGGTGTCGCAGGCTTCGAGCAGCTCGTCCACGCACTTGGCGGCCGGGTCGTCGGCCTTGTCGCACTCCAGCGCCTTGAGGGCGGAGCCGCGGATGACGGGCACTTCGTCGCCGGGGAAGTCATAGGAGGAAAGCAGTTCGCGCACTTCCAGCTCGACAAGCTCAAGCAGCTCCTCGTCGTCCACGAGGTCGCACTTGTTGAGGAAGACCACAAGCTGCGGCACGCCCACCTGGCGGGCGAGCAGGATGTGCTCACGGGTCTGCGGCATGGGGCCGTCGGTGGCGGCCACCACGAGGATGCCGCCGTCCATCTGGGCGGCGCCCGTGATCATGTTCTTGATGTAGTCGGCGTGGCCGGGGCAGTCCACATGGGCGTAGTGGCGCTTGGGCGTCTCGTATTCCACGTGGGCCGTGGCGATGGTGATGCCGCGTTCCTTTTCTTCGGGGGCCTTGTCGATCTCGTCATACGAGACGAAGCTGCCCTCGCCCTTGAGCCCGGCAATCTTGGTGATGGCCGCGGTGAGGGTGGTCTTGCCGTGGTCGATGTGGCCGATGGTGCCGATGTTGACATGCGGCTTCTTGCGTTCGTATTTCGCTTTGCCCATCTTACGTCTCCCTGGAAAAAAATTGCTGTTGCGGTTCCACTCCGCCGCTGCCGGAAGGCAGGGGCGTCTTTCGCGTAACCATGGGCGCACTGCGCCCGAATCTTTCCCTGTTCCCAGGGAAGCGCATTGGCGGGAGTCAGTTTCGGGGATACTTGCAGGAATGGAGCGGGAAACGGGATTCGAACCCGCAACCCTCAGCTTGGAAGGCTGATGCTCTAGCCGTTGAGCTATTCCCGCACAGTGGCGGCGCATTTTCGCGCACCGGGGCTCATGCCCCGGCGTCCGCCGCGCCGTAGTTCCCCGACAGTCTCGCTGTCTCCTACAGCCAAGGCAGCCATAACTTCCCCCGCATGGGCCTCGCGGCCGGGCGCGGAAGCGCGGCTTCCGCAAGATGCAGGGATGGTGGAGGGGGGTGGATTTGAACCACCGAAGTCTTACGACGACAGATTTACAGTCTGTTCCCTTTGGCCACTCGGGAACCCCTCCCCACATGCCGCAAAAGCCGCGTGGGCTTTTGTTCAGCTTCTCGTGGAGCTGGCGATGGGACTCGAACCCGCAACCTGCTGATTACAAATCAGCTGCTCTGCCAGTTGAGCTACGCCAGCGGCAAGTTGCTTTCTTAACCGCTTTCCCTTTTCTTGGCAAGCAAAAAATATGTTTTCTGGCGAATGGGACCGGAGCATCAGGCCCAGAGCTTGAGGGCAAGAACTTCAGGGAAGCCTCCCCAGCGTGCAGCGCTCAAGGTCCGCCAGGTCCCGCCGCGTCTCGACCTCAATAAAGCCTCCACGGACCATGAGACCGCGCACCGCCGCGCCCTGCCCGGCCCCGTGCTCCATAATGAGCAGGCCGCCGGGGCGCAGGAGGCGCCGGGCCGCCTC
>CAMWTD010000239.1 GCA_947177085.1 uncultured Desulfovibrio sp. | reverse complement strand
CCACTCCGGCGCAGCCCGTGACACCACCCGGCTCCCCGCCCCGCGCCGTCGGCTCCCTTTACAAGCCCCCCCGGAACGGCTATAGGCTTGAGTCTTGGCAGGGCAGACCCCGCGGGGCCCGGCCATGCCTTCAGCCCCCGCGCCCTGTGACCGGAGGTATACTCATGGACCACAACGACATCGAATATTTCCGCAAGCTCCTTTCCGGGATGCTGGAAGAGGCCCAGCAGAACGGCGACAGCACCATCGAGGAGCTCACCGACAGCAACGAGGTCTTCGCCGACCCGGCGGACCGCGCCACGGCCGAGTCCGACCGCGCCTTCACCCTGCGCCTCCGCGACCGGGAGCGCCGCCTTATCCGCAAGATCCAGGCCGCGCTCCAGCGCATCGAGGACGGGACCTACGGCATCTGCGAGGAATGCGGCGAGGAGATCAGCATCCCCCGCCTCAAGGCCCGGCCCGTGACGCGCCTGTGCATCAACTGCAAGGCCCGGCAGGAGGAAGACGAACACCTGCGCGGGGACTAGCGCCGTCCATGCCTGCCTTCGACCTCAACCTTCGCGCGCGGCCGGGCGGCCATCCGCACCGCCATCTCCTTTGCCGCGCCCTTGTGCTGGCCGCCCTTCTGCTGGGCGGCCTTTTGCTGCCCGCTCCCGTCCCGGCCGCGCTCGCCCCCCAGCCCAGCACCGCCGTGGAGGCCGCGCTGGAGAAACCCCGGCATGGCGACGCAAAAGACGTGAAAAAGGAAGGCGAAGCCCCCTCGCAGGCCGCCTCCCAAAGCGGGGAGGAGGAGAGCGCCGCCGATGACGGGGAAGCCGCCCCCGAGCCCGAAGAACCCGCGGGCAGCGCCGCCTGGGAGGCCATCTGGAGCGGCCAGCGCGCCATGATCGACGAGATGCGCCAGACCGCGCTCAAGCTGAGCGACAGTTTCGGCGCGCAGACGGAGAACCTCTCCCGCCAGCTCCAGCCCTTTGAGGAGGAAGGCCGCCGCCTGCTCGTCTTCGCCAATACTTTCAAGGGCTATCCCAACGCCATGGAGGCCGTGAGCCGGCGCATCGCCGCCATCATCGGCGATTTCCACATGGTGCTCTCGCCCGTGAACCTGGCCCGCTCCGAGGCGCAGAGCCTGCTCGAGCGCGTCAACTACATGGCCGCGAGCCTGCCCGAGGAGGTGCAGCAGGGGCAGATGAGCGAGGAGATGCGGGCCTATGTGGAGGGCATCACGCGCGCGCGCCTCAGGCTCACCGCCGTGCTTGCCCAGTACGACTCCCTCGTGCCGTCGCTCCAGATCCTCACCCGCCTGGAGGAGGCGCGCAAGGCCATCACCGCGCAGCTTCCGGCCCTCTGGAAGGACTATTATCTCCAGGGGCCGACGCCGTGGCTCAGCCCCGACGCCTGGGCCGATTTTTCGCAAAAAATGTTCTATTCGTGGCAGGCCGTGCTCCTGCGGCTGCCCGTGGAAATGCCCACCACGGCCCCGCAGTGGGGGACAGCGGGCCTGCGCTTCGTCATCTGCCTTGTGTTCACGGGCGTGCTCGCGCTCCTGCTCCGGCGGCGCTGGCTCACGCCCCAATCGCCGCCCCCGCTTCGGCATCTGTTCCGCACGAGCCTGCCGTGGCTCTGCCTCGGGATGGCCCTGCTCGGCAGCGCCCTTTCCGCCTATGGCGACTTTTTCCGCCTCTTCCTCGCCCTGGGCAATCTCTGCCTCATTCTCGGGCAGGTCTTCCTCGCCTGGGATTTGCGCCGCCTCCAGTATCCCGACGCGCAGGACGCTCCCACGGACTCGCCCCTGTTCCGGCTTTTGCCGCTCACCCTCGGGGCCTATGCACTGCTCTATCTGCCGCTGATCCAGCCGCTTATCCTCGTCATCTGGACGGGCTTCGTGGTCTTCGTCCTCTGGCAGCGCAGGCGGGCCCCCCTGCCTAAGCTCGGGCCCTTCCGGCTGGAGCACGGCGCGCTGGAATGCGAGCCGGGCATCCTCTGGCTCTGCCTCTTCCTCGCGCTCACGGGGCTGCATATCTACAGCATCGCCGCCTACCTGCTCTATGTCTCGCTTTCGCTCGCGCTGGAACTCTGCCGGGCGGGCATGGCGCTCGTGAGCAGCCTCAACGAGCGGCTGCCGCGCGAAGGGGCGGGGGCGGCGCTGGCGCGCCTCGCCGTGGCGCTGGCCGCGCCCGTGGTGCTGGTGATCGCGGTCATCGGCGTGCTGCTCTGGGTGGCGACGCTCCCCGGCGGGACCTACCTGCTCGGCGAATACGCGCTCAAGGGCGTGAGCGTGGGCCAGACCCAGCTCAACATCATCCAGGCCCTGCTCATCATCAGCGTGTTCTTTCTCACGCGCACCGTGGTCTCCATGGGCACGCGCTTCCTGGCGCGCCTGCCCGGCAAGGGCCTGAGCTTCGACGCCACGCTCATCCCGCCGCTCCAGACCGCGCTCACCTATGCGGCCTGGGCCATCTTCGGGCTCTTCGTGCTCCGGGCGCTGGGACTCGAGCTCAGCAATCTCGCCATGGTGGCCGGCGGCCTTTCGGTGGGCATCGGCTTCGGCATGCAGACCATCGTCAACAACTTCCTCTCCGGGCTCATCCTTATCTTCAGCCGCACCCTCCAGGCCGGCGACGTGGTGGAGGTGGGCGGCGTCACCGGCAAGGTGCGCAAGATCAGCGTGCGCGCCACCATGGTGGAGACCTACGACAACGCCCTTATCTATGTGCCCAACAGCGAGTTCATGTCCAACCGGCTCATCAACTGGACGCGCTTCAGCCGCAGCGTGCGCCGCCAGGTGGAGGTGGGCGTGGCCTACGGCTCGGACACGGCCCAGGTGACCAAGCTGCTCATCGACGTGGCCAAGACCAACGAGAATGTGCTCAAGTACCCCGCGCCGAGCGTCATCTTCCTGAACTTCGGGGCGAGCTCGCTGGACTTCGCGCTGCGCTTCTGGGTGAAGGATTTCGAGCTCGGGGCGAGCACGTCCTCGCAGATCCGGCTGGGCATTGAAAAGACCTTCCGGGAGGCGAATATCGAGATCGCCTTCCCGCAGCTCGACGTGCATGTCAAGGACCTGCCCCCGCGCATGTGCGGCGCGAGGCCAGCGACGCCATCGGCGGGACGGCGCGCGCGGCCCCGGCCCGTGCGGCGTCCCGGAACAGGCGCGGGAACGCGGGACGCGGAATCGACCGCGCCCGTCACGCCCGCCGCGGAGAACAAAACGGAAGCGGACGCGTCCGCGCGCGAGGGCACGGAAGAAAAGTCCCAGACATCGTAGGGAAAGTGCCGGATTCCGAAGAGTTGCAGTACCGAGCACTGTAGAAAAAATTTCCTTAATTCCGTCTGGAGCGAAGCGGAAGACGGGGGCTCGTGCCGGAAGAATCCTAAAAAATAAGATTTTTTGCTGCTGGCAAGGAAGACAAAA
>CAMWTD010000238.1 GCA_947177085.1 uncultured Desulfovibrio sp. | reverse complement strand
ACGCCATGCGCCGCCGCCTGCCCCGGGACGTCTTCCGCAAGCTCGAAAAGACCGTGCGCGAGGGCAGCCGCCTCGACCCTGCCATCGCCGACGTGGTGGCCAACGCCATGAAGGACTGGGCGCTGGAGCGCGGGGCCACGCACTATACCCACTGGTTCCAGCCCATGACGGGCCTGACGGCCGAAAAGCACGACGCCTTTCTCTCGCCCGCGGCCGGGGGCCACGGCATCAGCGAATTTTCCGGCAAGATGCTCATCAGCGGCGAGCCGGACGCCTCCTCCTTCCCCTCGGGGGGCATCCGCTCCACCTTCGAGGCGCGCGGCTATACCGCGTGGGACCCCATGTCCCCGGCCTTCATCATCGACGGCCCCTATGGCGCCACCCTGCATATCCCGACCTTCTTCTATTCCTATTCGGGCGAGGCGCTGGACCGCAAGATCCCGCTCATGCGCTCCATCGACGCGCTCTCGAAGCAGGCCCTGCGGGTGCTGCGCCTGTTCGGGAACACCTCCGCCACGGGCGTGCGCCCCATGGTGGGCCCGGAGCAGGAATATTTTCTTGTGGACAAGAACCTCGCGGCGCTTCGGCCGGACCTCTTGCTCGCCGGGCGCACCCTTGCCGGCGCGCCGTCGCCCAAGGGCCAGGAAATGGAGGACCATTATTTCGGGGCCATCCCGGCGCGTGTCATGAGCTTCATGCAGGATCTGGAAAACGGGCTCCTCGCCCTCGGCATCCCGGCCAAGACGCGCCACAACGAGGTCGCGCCCGGGCAGTTCGAGATCGCCCCGGTCTATGAGGACGCCAACCTCGCCTGCGACCACAACATGCTCACCATGAACATGATGCGCCACCTCGCCGGGCGGCACGGCTTCGTCTGCCTGCTCCACGAAAAGCCCTTCGCCGGCGTCAACGGCAGCGGCAAGCACAACAACTGGTCGCTCTGCGATTCGGACGGCCAGAACCTGCTCAATCCCGGGTCCACCCCGCAGGACAACGCCCAGTTCCTCGTGTTTCTCGCCGCGGTGTTGCGCGCGGTGCACAAGCATGCCACGGCCCTCAGGCTCGGGGCCATCGGCGCGGGCAACGACCACCGCCTCGGGGCCAACGAGGCCCCGCCGGCCATCCTCTCCGTCTATCTGGGCGAGCAGCTCACGGCGGTGCTCGAGAACATCATCAGCGGCGGCCACGCGGCCGCGGAGCGCGCGCCGGTCATGGAGGTGGGCGTCTCCACCCTGCCCCCGCTGCCTTGCGACCTCTCGGACCGCAACCGCACGAGCCCCTTCGCCTTCACGGGCAACAAGTTCGAGTTCCGCGCCGTGGGCTCCTCCCAGTCCGTGGCGCCGGTGAACATCGCGCTCAACGCCGCTGTGGCCTGCGCGCTGGACGACATCGCGACGGAGCTGGAGGGCGCGCTCGCGAGCGGCAAGGACCTCACGACAGCCCTGCAGGAGCTCTTGCCGCGCCTCTTCCGCGAGCACATGCCCGTGGTGTTCAACGGCAACGGCTATTCGGCGGAATGGCCCGTGGAAGCCGCGCGCCGCGGCCTGCCCAACCACGCCAACACCGTGGACGCGCTTGAGCATTACACCGATCCCGAGGTGATGGAGGTCTTTGTGCGCCCCGGCGTGCTCAGCGAGCGCGAGGTCACGGCCCGGCAGGAGATCCTGCTGGAAAGCTATGCCAAGACCGTGCGCATCGAGGGGCAGATCCTGGCGGACATGGTGCGCGCCCAGATCCTTCCGGCGGCGCGCAAGGCGCAGGCCGAGGCCGCGGATGTGCTGCTGCGCACGCGCGAGGCCACGGGCGGGAGCCGCTGCCCCGCCGAGGAGGCGCAGCTTGCGGACATCCGCCGGCACGCGGACGCGCTGCAGGACACTGTGGGCACGCTGGAGGCGGCCCTTGCCGCCACCGCGCAGGCGGAGGGGGCGCTGGCCCAGGCCCGGGCGGCGCGCGACGCCGTGCTGCCCGTCATGGCGCAATGCCGCGTCCATGCCGACGCGCTGGAGCGTCTCGTGGATGACGGCCTCTGGCCGCTGCCCAAGTATGCCGAACTGCTCTGGGCGCACTAGGGGGGCATATGTGCAGGATAGGCTCCATCAAGTGCCGGGAGGCCGTGCCGCCCTCGCTGGCATTGCGGCTCATGCTTCCCCAGCAGGAGGGGCACGACAATTCCGGTTTCGCGCTGGTCATGCAGGATCTCGAGGGCGCGTTCAGCCACTACAAGGAAACGCCCCTGCTTTCGCTGGCCACAACGCCCGAGGGGCTCAGGCTCGTCGCCGACCACATGGCGGGGCTCGGCTTCGTGCAGCTCGCCCAGTGGGTCCCCGAGGTGGACAGTCGCGCCGGGCTGAACATGGCGGCCATGCCGCGCTATGTGTTCAGCAACTATGACTGGCCGGAAGGCTACCGCGAGCGCGGGCAAAAGGAGCGGGAGGAGCTGCTTCTCGACACGCGCCTCGCCCTGCGCCGCCTGCTCACGGAGCACGACGCGGGCTATGTCTATTCCTTCTGGCCGGACGTGCTCACACTGAAGGAAATCGGCGACCCGGCGGATATCGCCGCCTATTTCCGCCTCTGGAACGACGACGGGCGTCTCGTGGCCCGCAACATCGTGGCCCAGTGCCGCCAGAACACCAATTACGGCATCGTGCGCTATGCGGCGCATCCCTTCTTTTTGCAGGGGCACACGCTTTGCGCCAATGGCGAGAACACCATGTTCACCCGCAACAGGGAATTCCAGCAGTCCCTGCACCGGGGCTATACGGGCTTTGAATCGGACTCGCAGTGCCTGCTCTATACCCTGCACTATGTCTTGCATGAGCTCGGCTGGCCGCTTCGGTACTACAAGCATGTCATCACGCCGCTTTCCGCGGCGGAGGCCGCCGGCCGCGACGACGGCGAGGTGCTGGGGCTCATCCGCGAGTCCCTGGCGCAGCTCGAGATCAACGGCCCCAACGCCGTCATCGGGCTCTTGCCGGACGGCAGGATGCTCGCCTGCTGCGACGCCAAGAAGCTCAGGCCGCTGGTGGTGGGTCAGGACGGCGACATGGTGGCCATGGCCTCGGAAGTGTGCGGGCTCAACGCCATCCTGCCGGACAGGGACAGGGAAAAGGACGTCTATCCCGGGGAGCGCGAGCTCGTGGTGGTGGATAACGGGCTGGAGATGGAACGATGCCTCCAGTGAAGCGCGCCTATCCCCGGGCGCAGGCCCTTTCCGCCAATGACCTGCCGTGGCTGGTGCGTCATGATGCGGGCCGCTGCGTGCTGTGCGGGGCTTGCACGGCCGCGTGCACCTTCGGGGCCATCGAGGCGAAGCTGCCCCCCGGGGGGGCGAGCGCGGCCGAGCGCGAGGCGCGGAAGCGTGAGGGGGCGGTCCCGCGGCCCGTCATCGTCCAGAGGGCCGAGGCCGCCCCCGCCTGCACG
>CAMWTD010000237.1 GCA_947177085.1 uncultured Desulfovibrio sp. | reverse complement strand
ACCTGATAGATGGAGAGCGCCATGCCCGCCGCGTCGCCCTTGTCGTTGAAGCGGATCTTGCCGAGCGGCGTGTCCACGGCGTTGGTGCGCAGGGCTTCCTTGAGCTTGGCCGTGTCCGTGCCGCCGGTCTTGGCGATGGCGTCCAGCAGGCACTGCGTGGCCGCATAGGCGTTGTAGTAGCCGAAGCCCGGCTCGCTGCCGTATGCCTTCACATGGGCGTCGCGGGCGTGCTTGTATTCCTCGAGGGAGCTCGTGTCCTTGGGATAGGAGGCGTAAACGCCCTCGCTGTCCTTGCCGGTCATCTTGAGGAAGGTCTCGTCCTTGACGCCGTCCGGTCCGATGAAGGGCGTGTCGAGGCGGTCGCGGCGCATCTGCTGCACGAGCTTGGAAGCCACGGGCTGGTAGCCGCCGAAGACCACGATGTCGGGCTTGGCGCGGCGCAGCTTGCGCACCACGGCGGAAAAGTCCACGGCGTCCGGCGTCACGGCCTCGAAAAGCACGGTCTCCGCGCCGCCCTTTTCCATGAGGGCGCGGTTATTGTCCGCAAAGCCCTTGCCGTAGTCGCCGTTGTCGTGCAGATAGGCGATCTTCTTCACCTTCAGCTTGTTGAGCATGAAGTCGCTCGTGAGCTTGGCCTGGGCGTTGTCGTTGGCCACGGTGCGGAAAAAGAGCGGGTTCTTGCCGGTCTCGGTGAGGCCCGGAGTGGTGGCCGTGGGCGAAACGGCGATGAGGCCCGCCTCCTGGAAGAGCGGCAGCGAGGCCGTGGTGGGGCCGGAGCAGATGGGCCCCACGACCACGCCCACCTGGTCGGAGATGAGCTTGGTGGCGGCGCTGGTGGCCATTTCGGGCTTGCACTGGTCGTCCTGGGCGACAATCTCCACCTGCTTGCCGAGCAGGCCGCCCTTGGCGTTGGCCTGCTCGGTCACGAGTTTGACGGCGTTCAGGCTGGGCACGCCGTAGGAAGCGAGGTCTCCGGAGTGCGCGCCCTGGACGCCGATCTTGATGCTGTCGGCCGCGCCCGCGGACGCGCCACAAGCGAGGATGCAGGCCATTGCGAAAAGAGCCATGCCTTTTTTCATGAGAGGGTCTCCTTAAAAACTGGGGCTGCAAAAACGCGAGGCGCAAAGAGCCGCCGCAAGGCCCCCGGCCCGGAAGGCGCGGCCCCGGCGCAAGCGCGCATCCGTCTCGCGTGGGCAAGTGTCATGTTGTGCCGCATTGCGGCAAGCCTGTCAATCTCCGGCCGTGGCGCGGTCGCATCCCGCGGGCGTTCATTCCGCCTTTTTCTTGTGGCTCGAGCGCAGGTGGATGCGCATGGGCGCGTGTTTTATGCCGAACATCTCGCGCAGGGTGCGCTCCAGATAGCGCACATAGCTCTCGGGCACGCGGTCGGCGTCGTTCACGAAAAACACAAAGGTGGGCGGCTCGGACTCGGCCTGCGTCATGTAGAAAAACTTTGCCCGCGAGCGGCGCACCACCGGGGGCTGATGCTTTGTCAGCGCCGCTTCCATGGCGCGGTTGAGCTGGCCCGTGGGCACGCGCATGGCGCACTCGCGCTTGATGTCCTCGGCCATGGGCAGGATGGCGTCCAGTCCCTTCCCGGTGAGCGCGGAGACGGGAAGCACGGGCACATAGCGGCAGAAGGCGAGGATCTCGTCCACGCGCTTTTTCGCGGCGTCGAGCTGGCCGCGGGGCACGAGGTCGCACTTGTTGAGGCAGATGAGGAAGGGCGTGCGGCGCGTGTCCAGCATGTCGATGAGCCTCTTGTCCTGCTGGCTCACGCCCTCGGCCACATCCAGCACGAGCACGGTCACGTCGGCCTTGGTGGTGGACTTGATGGCCGCGTTCACCGAGTACTTTTCCACGCTGTCCTCGATGCGGGTGCGGCGGCGCACGCCCGCCGTATCCACGAACACGTAGTCGCGCCCGTTACGGGTGAAGCGCACGTCCACGCTGTCGCGCGTGGTTCCGGCCACGTCCGAGACGATCATCCTCTCCTCGCCGGCGAGCGCATTGACCAGGGAGGACTTGCCCGCGTTGGGCCGCCCCAGCATGGCGAGGCGCAGGGCCGGAGCCTCGGGGGGGGCCGCCAGTTCCTCGCCCTCCGGCGAGACGAGCGCGCCGAGGTCCTCGGCGAGGGCCCGCATGTGGTGGCCATGCTCCGCCGAGACGGCCAAAAGCGGAAAGCCCAGGGCGTGAAATTCCGCCAATTGCTCGTCCTCGTGTTCCGCGCCGTCCACCTTGTTGACCACGCAGAGCGTGGGCAGCCCCTTGCGGCGCACATGGGCGGCCAGGTGCTCGTCCAGCGGCAAAAGGCCCGCGCGGCCGTCCACCA
This sequence comes from uncultured Desulfovibrio sp., assembly GCA_947177085.1. Taxonomy (GTDB): domain Bacteria; phylum Desulfobacterota; class Desulfovibrionia; order Desulfovibrionales; family Desulfovibrionaceae; genus Desulfovibrio. The sequence goes on along the minus strand of CAMWTD010000237.1, from coordinate 1,096 downwards.
CCAGGGCCACGGCCGCCGCCGTGGCGAGGGCCGCGTCGGCCTGGGCGAGGATGTGGGCCTCGAAGCCGCGGATGCCCTCCGGGCCTTCGGCCACGCCGGCATGGGCGTCGAGGGTGATGCCGCCCGTGTCGATAACGACGAAGGAAGGCTGGCCCCTGCGGCGCACGATGCCCTCCATGCGGTCGCGCGTGACCCCGGGCATGTCGTGGGTGATGGCGCGGTTGCTCTTGATGAGGCGGTTGAACAGGGTGGACTTGCCCACGTTGGGACGCCCCAGGAGGACCACCACGGGAAGTTTTTCAGAAGATGCGTCTGACACGGCTGGCCTCGGGTAGGCGGCGCGAAGCGCCGGTTTCAGTGCGGCGCGCCGGAAGCGTGTCCGGCGGCGGGTTTGGGAGAAAAGTGTCCGGAAGCCATGTCCGGGACGCCCTCTGCCGCTTCCGTGGGCATGGGGCCGGGCAGCGCGTCGAGAGCCCGGGAGCCGGTCCAGTCCGGCAGGCATTCGAGGGCGCGTCCGTCGGGGAGCGTGACTCGCAGGGCGTGCAGGCACAGGCCGGGGCAGTCGTCGCGCCGCCCCTTGCCATACTTGGCGTCGCCGAGGACGGGATGGCCGAGCTCCGCAAGCTGCACGCGGATCTGGTGGGTGCGCCCGGTGAGGAGCCGAACCTGCACGAGGCTGGCGTCGCGCCCGATGCGCAGCGGCCGCACGATGCTGAGGGCCTCGCGGCCCCCCGGCGCGGCCTCCCCGTCTGGCCCGCAGGCGCGCACGCGCTCGGCCCCGGGCGCGCCCTCCTTGCGCAAATGGCTGCGCAAAAGGCGCGGCGCGGGGTGCGGCCACTCGCCATCCACCCATGCCACATATTCCTTGACGACGCGGCGCTCGCGGAAGGCTTGCTGGAGATCGCGCAGGGCCTCGTGCGTGGCCGCCACGAGCAGGATGCCCGAGGTGTCCCTGTCCAGCCGGTGCGCGGGCGTGGGGATAAAGGAGACGCCGGCCGCGTGGGCCCTGAGGCGGCTGCTCAGGCTGTCCGCATGGCCTGTGCCCGGATGGGTGGGCAGGCCCGCGGGCTTGTGAAAGACGAGAATGGCGCCGAGC
>CAMWTD010000236.1 GCA_947177085.1 uncultured Desulfovibrio sp. | reverse complement strand
ACATCTCGGGCCGCGGCGTGGGCATGGACGTGGTGCGCACCAACATCAAGAACCTCAAGGGCAGCGTCAACACCTATTCCGAAGTGGGCAAGGGCACCCGCTTCACCCTGAGCCTGCCCCTGACCCTCGCCATCATCGACGCGCTCATGGTCAATGTTTCCGGGCAGATGTACGCCATCCCGCTGGACGCCGTCTCGGAAACCACCAAAATCGAGACCGTGCGCCTCACCGATGTCAAGGGCCGCAAGGCCGTGACCCTGCGCGGCGAGGTGCTGGGCATCGTGGAGCTTTCCGAAATGCTGGGGCTGCCCCGCTCCACCGAGACCCTGCCCGAAGTCCTTTCCGTTGTCGTCATCCACGACAACGAGCGCCGCCTCGGCCTCGTGGTTGACGAGCTGCTGGAGCGGCAGGAAATCGTCATCAAGCCCCTCGGGGCCTATCTGGGCGACCTCAAGGGCATTTCCGGCGCGACCATCATGGGCGACGGCTCGGTCATCCTCATTCTGGACCCGCACGAGATCTACCTCATGTCCACCTCCAAGTCCGCCGGCATCAGCCCCGGCATGGACCAGGGCAAGCAGCAGCAACTGGCCGCCAAGTAAGGCGGCGCAGCCCGCAGTTGACGCAAAAGAGCCCCTGAAACTTCGGGGGCTCTTTCCTTTCCGGGCCGCATTTTCCGGGCGACCGCCCGGGCAAGCCCCGGCGCTATTTGCCAGCAAAAAACTCCGCGCCGATGCGGTCGACGATATTGTCGCGAATCCACTTGGGGTCTATCCACTCGAGCGGCGTCACCTCCACGCCGCCCACCAGGATGCCGAAATGCAAATGATCGCCGAAGGCGAGCCCCGTGCTGCCCGTGCGACCGATGGTCTCACCCTTGTTCACCACCTTGCCGGGCTCGGTGAGGATCTCGCTCAGGTGCGAATAGAGGGACATGACGCCGAGGCCGTGGTCAATGACGATGAGGTTGCCGTAGATGCCGAGCTCCGCCGTGAAGATGACGCGGCCGCTGTTGGCGGCGGGCACATCGGCGTTGCGCACCGAGGCGAGGTCAAAGCCCAGGTGGTAGGACTCGCCCACAAGCTGCCCCTGGTAGCGGAAAAAGCGGTGGTCCGCGAAGCCCGCGCGCGCGGCGGAACGCGGCAGCCGGAGGAAGGGCCCGCGCCAGAGAATGGCCGCCGCGGTGTCGCGGCTCAGGTCGCGCAGGCTCTGCACATTGGCCGCCCGCACCTGGTTGTTGATATAGAGGTAGCACTCCAGCGGATTGGCGGCCCCCGGCGCGAGATGCCGCAGCTTGTTTTCCACGGTCTGCAGAAAGTTGTCCTTGAGCTCCAGGTTGTCGCTCTTGAAGGCGCGCTCAAAGGCCATGACGGAGAGGCGGCTCTTGGTGGTGTTGCCCGCGAGATCCGTGGCGGTTATCTCCACGGCATTCTTGTAGTCCTTGGCGGTCATGGTATAGGGGAAGGGGAAGAAGCAGAGATAGCTGCCGTCCTTCTGGAGATAGCCGGGCACAAAATACCCGGCCACGAGCACGCCGCTCCGGCTGACTTCCTCGTCGATGGTATAGCGGATGACCGCCGAGCCGCCCCGGCGCACATTGGGGGGCAGCGTCTTGACGGAGATGCGCGGCGCTTGCGTGTCAAGGCGCATGGGCACGAGCTCCGTGCGGGTATTGCCCTGGCCGAAGCCAGCCAGCGAGCCGTCGGTGGCGCGTATCTCCATCTCGAAGGCTCCCTCGCGCAACTGGGCGTCCTTGAGGGGCACGCTCACCGTGCGCTCGGGGAGATACTGGTCAAAATGGCGGTTGAAGATGACATTGAGGACATTGTTCTTGCGGATGCCCACCACCAGCGAGCGAATGCCCGCCGGGTCCTTCATGGTGACTTCAAGCACGGTGGCGGGCGAAACGCGCCCGGTATCCGGCGTAATCTGGATAGAGGGGCCGTCGAGATCCTTGAAAAAGACATATCCGGCAACGGCCAGCGCCCCGATGACGACGACCGCCAGCGCCGTGGACAGGATGCTTGTGGTACGCATCGGCAACTCCTTGCATCTGCGCGCAATGGTTGCACAGCGGGCATATTTTTTCAAGTTGGGCACGACGGGGCGGGCATCCCCCCGGGCGGCCGCGTCTCCGCCGCGCATTGACTTGAATGAAAAAATCTGTTCTCACTTCCGGCATATGTTCAGCGGCAGACATCCTGAGCCCGGCCATGCGGCCAGGCGCGCCACGGGCGCGTCCCGGGTGGACCCGCGCCGTCTCCGCCTGCGCATGGTGGAAGGGCTCGCCCGGCAGCTTGCCCAACGCGGGGTGGAGGCCCCGGCGGTGCTGGCCGCCATGGCCACGGTCCCGCGCCATCTTTTTGTGGAGGAGGCGCTGCGCGCCCACGCCTATGAGGACACGCCGCTGCCCATCGGCTTTGGCCAGACAATTTCACAGCCCTCCATCGTGGCGCTCATGACCGCCATGCTGGCCCCGGAACCAGGGATGCGCGTGCTGGAGATTGGCACTGGCTCCGGCTACCAGGCGGCCGTGCTGGCGGCCATGGGCTGCGCGGTCTTTTCCCTGGAGCGGATGCCCGAACTCCACACGGCCACGCGGGCCCTGCTACAAGAGCTGCAACTGGGCGCCATCCGCACCTATTGCCGTGACGGCACGCGCGGTCTGCCGCTGGCAGCCCCTTTTGAGCGCATCATCGTCACCGCCGGGGGGCCGGAGATTCCCGCGCCGCTCCTTGACCAGCTCGCCGAGGGGGGGATCCTGCTCATTCCGGTGGGCTCGCGGCCGCGCACCCAGCGCCTCCTGCGGGTGCGCAAGCGCCAGGGGCGCACGGATACCGAAGATCTCGGCCCGGTCATCTTTGTGGACCTCGTGGGCGATCATGGCTGGCGGCACTGAGCGCTCACCTTCCGTAACTTCCAGCCCTCAAGGAAATGCCATGTCCTCCTGCTCCTCCTGCCCGTCGGGCGCTTCCTGTTCGCACTCCACCTCGCATGGCGGCGACGGCAACTGCAATGACCAGTTCGCCCTTCAGGACAGGCGCATCGCCCAGACACTCGCCGGCATCCGACACAAAATCTTCGTCATGAGCGGCAAGGGCGGCGTGGGCAAAAGCTCCGTCACCGTCAATACCGCCGCGGCCCTCGCCAAGAGGGGGCACAAGGTCGGCATCCTCGATGTGGACATGCACGGCCCGAGCGTGCCCAACCTCCTCGGGCTCAAGGGCTCGGTGGAAATCGACCCTGAGACCGGGCTGATGCTGCCCGCGGCGTGCACGGACAATCTTTCCGTCATTTCCATGGATTCCTTTCTGGAAGACAGGGACCAGGCCATCCTCTGGCGCGGCCCCAAGAAGGCTTCGGCCATCCGGCAATTCCTCGCCGATGTCAAATGGGGGGCGCTCGACTACCTGCTCATAGATTCCCCTCCCGG